>SOKM01000121.1 GCA_004375785.1 Candidatus Cloacimonadota bacterium
GATAGACCTTAAAACCGGAATCCGCAAGGTCGAGTGATGCCTGTATGCCTCCAATACCTCCACCAATGACGGCAACAGCGCCAATCTTTTTACTCAAAAACTTCCTGCTCCTCTGACCCTCTTCTTTCATAGCACCTTATACAATGGAACTCTCTCTTCAACCCTATCAACGTCGATGAGATTATTTTTTCTCAGGTGAGAAAGATGAGATAAGACAATGTCAGGGGACACATTGATTTTTTCAGATAATTTGACACATGAACTTGTATTTTCTCTCAAACATAAAAGAATCGATTGACGTACAAATTCAGTATTTACGGTATCCTCAATAATTTTTTCTATCTCTTCCTGAGGTATTTTTTCATTATAAACGTTTCCTTCTTCCATCATTTTTTGTATCTTTGCAACAACTGCCCTGATTCTGTATCCTGATGCAGTGGAAATCAGCGAGTCAATTGCTCTCTTTATTTTTTCACCTTTCTCTTTCGATTTAATCGGCGTAGGTCCGAGAGATTTCACCTTATCGGTAAACTCTTTTACCGCTTCTATGTATTTTGTTCCTTCTGCAGATGATATGAATCTCATCTCCAATCGTTCGGTAGACATACCTATCTTCTCAATCATTCTCTTTGTCAAATCAACTTTCCACCTTGCATGCAGATTACCGGTTATGTAATGACACTCACCAAGTCGGCAACCGATTACCATAACACCATCAGCACCATGCTTAAATGCCTTGAGCAGGTAGGTGGGGTCAACCTGACCTGTGCAGAGCACACGTATTGTTCTTGTATTTGTCGGATACTGAAACCTTGACACACCTGCCAGGTCTGCTGCTGCATACCCTCACCAGGTGCACAAAAACGCAATGATTTTCGGCTCAAAAACCATATTCCAGATCCCTCCTCAAAATGGATGTCATTGCGAGTTCTTCTTCCTGCTATGCTTTTGCGAAGCAATCCCATAATTACTTTCTGTAAATATGAGATTGCCATTCTTCGCTTCGCTCAGGACAGGCTCCACTGAATGCATAGGGCTCGCAATGACGGGTTTTACTGAGTGTTTACATTTTTTATGTTTTTACCTCCTCAAATGCTGCTTTGAGTTGTGCAGAAAATTGTTCGTCCTTATAGTGTTTTATATCGATTGCCTGCTCGGGACAGTTTGATGCACATATTCCGCACCCCTTACATATAACTTCAGTTACTTTAGCCTTTTTTGTCTCAGGGTCCTTCGTTATAGCAGCGTAAGGACAGTTCTCCTCACATATGCCACATCCAGTGCATTTTTCTTCATCAACATAAGAAATGATGGGTTCTACAGTTACTTTAAGGTTCAGAAGAGGTATTGCAGCCTTCGATGTAGCACCTAATGCCTGCGAGATAGACTCAGTTATATCGGCAGGCCAGTGTGCACATCCACAGATAAAAACCCCGTCTGTTGCAAATTCGAGAGGACGTAACTTTACATGCGCTTCTAAGAAGAACCCATGTTCATCAACAGGGACTTTCAATTTCTGGGAAAGTTTTTTAACATCAGAATGAGCAATCAGTGGTGTTGAGAGAACGACGAGGTCAAACGGGATTTCAATATTTCTGCCCAGCAGTTCGTGGTGGACACTGACAAATTTCTTTTTCTTATCAACTGAGGGTGGTTTTTCTTTACTGTATCTAATAAACTTGACACCCGCCTTTTTTGCCTCTCTTAATTCATCCTCATAGTCTGTTCCGTATGTTTGAAGGTCTCTGTAAAGAATTGTTACCTCAGCATCTTTGTTTGCTTTCTTGAGTAACATTCCGTTCTTTATAGCTGTCATACAACAGATGCGAGAGCAGTATATCCTTTCAGGAACCCTTGAACCAGCGCACTGAATCATTACAACTTTTTTCTCCTTCAACCCTTTTATTAGTCTATTCTCGAGCTGTATTTGCGTTATTACATTCTTTCCATCATAATTAAATAAGCTCTTACCCTTAGAGACTTTCTTTGGTTTATAGGTCAGAGCACCGGTTGCGAGAATAATGGTTCCTACCTTATAATCTTTTTCTTTTTTTCCCTCTTTGATTATTACATTATAATTGCCAATATAACCTTCTATATCTTTAATTTCTGAAGAGGTAAGAATCTCTACATTTTTGAATTTCTTCAGTGTCTTAATCCTCTTATCAAGGAATTCTCTCGCATCTTCTCCAGTTGGGTAGAGTTTATAAAGGTCGTTGAGCATACCACCGAGTTCTTTCTCTCTTTCAGCAAGTATAACCTTAAGCCCCATACTTCCAAGTGCAGTTGCTGCAGTGATGCCTGAAATTCCTCCTCCTATTACAAGTGCAGAAGGTATAACCTCTACCTCTGTCATCTCTCCTGGTTCGAGAAGAGCTACCCGAGCAACACCCATTCGCACGAGTTCCTTTGCCTTTTGCGTTGCCAGTTCCCTTTCCTGCATATGTACCCATGAGCAGTGTTCACGAATATTTACGAACTCGAAAAGGAATTGATTTAATCCCTCATCTTCGCAGGCAGCCCTAAAGACGGGTTCATGTGTTCTGGGTGTACAGGCTGCTACCACAACCCTGTTAAGGTTATGTTCCCGTATTGAATCTTTTATCGTCTGGGTGCCTGATTCCGAGCAGGAGTAAAGGTTATGTCTGGCGAAGACCACACCAGGCAGACCTTTTGCATATTCAGCCACTGCTGGCACATCAATAAAGCCAGCAATGTTCGACCCACATTTACAAACAAATACTCCAATTCTTAATTCGTTCATTTTATGAACTCGTGGTATCGGACTGCGTCCTTGCTGGCGTCTCCTGCGAGCGAAGCTGTCCTGATTGTTTTCTCTCCAACAAAACAACATTCGCTGCCCTCTGTGCTGCTGCTGATGCCTGGGCAACGCATTCAGGAATATCAAGAGGAGCCTGGCAGTATCCGGCTGCGAATATCCCTGATTTCGTTGTATCCGTTGGTGTAAATGGGTCTGTCTTGAAAAACTTGTACTCATCAAGTTCAACACCAAGCACTTTTGCAAGTCCAGATACGTCTTTACGTGGAACGAGTGCTGTGGCAAGCACGACCAGGTCAACCTTCTTGCTTTTTACCATTCTGGATTTTGTATCCTCATACCATATAACTGGGTTTTGTTCCTCATCTTCTGTTATCTCAGCCACCCTTGACCTTATATACTTTATTCCGTATTCTTCCTCGCCTCGTTTTATATATTTTTGAAAACCCTTACCAAATGCCCTGAAATCGGTATAGAAAATAGTTGATTGTGCTCTGGGGTTATGCTCCCTCGCAAGCATTGCCTCCTTTGTTGCATGCATGCAGCAAACGCTCGAACAGAATCTGTTATCCTTTAATGAACGTGAACCAACACACTGAATATACCCTATTACCTCTGCATGCTTCTCATCAGAAGGTCTTAACAGTTCACCTTTTTTCGGACCAAAAGCACATATAAGCCTTTCGTACTCTAAAGAGGTTATGACATTCTTATATTTTCCATATCCATACTGCGAGAGATGGGTTGGGTCATACATATCAAATCCAGTTGCAACGATGATAGCTCCAGGATGCAAAGTAATCGTTTCGTCCTTCTGTTCAAAATCTATTGCCTTCTTTTCACAGAATTTTTCACAGACCTTACACTTCCCAGTGGCAAAATAGATACAATTCTCCGTATCAATAGTAACTACTGCTGGAATTCCCTGAGGAAAGTAGAGATATATTGCTTTTCTTTTATCAAGCCCTAATTCAAACTCATTTGGCACTTTCTTTGGGCATTTCTCAACACACTTCCCACAGGAAGTGCATTCCTTCTCATCTACATACCTTGCTTTTTTAAGCACTTTAACCGTGAAATTTCCTGCCTTTCCAGTGACAGATTTTACTTCACTGTAAGCGAGCAGGTTTATATTCGGATGCCGACCGGCTTCCAGCATTTTTGGTGCAAGGATTCATATTGAACAATCATTGGTCGGGAATGTCTTGTCAAGTTGAGCCATTCTTCCACCAATAGAGGGCAGTTTCTCAACAAGATGGACAGTAATTCCCACCTCTGCAAGGTCCAGAGAAGCTTGAATCCCGGCTATGCCTCCTCCAATTACAATAACTTCTTTACTTCTTTTTGTCATTTTTTCTCTTCTTAAACATTTGCACACAGATATTCACCCCATTAGATAATAAATATCTAACGGGGTAAACAGAAAAAACAGATTTTCGCAGATACATATCAATGTAAAAAGCTTTACTACTTATTTTCTGTGTCATTTCTTTATACTTATACATAATATCTGTGTTTATCCTTCTAATCTGTGCGAATCTGTGTGCTTCTTTTTGCTTTTCATCGTTTCTGCGATTAGTGTTGTTATATCCATTAGTTTTATTTTATAATCTTCATCATCCCCACTTAATGCGCAACTGAAATGTATATAACATTTGGGGCAGGCAGTTATGAGAACCTCTGCCCCTGTTTTTTCTGCCTGTCCAAGCCTGACATGCTGTATTCTCTTTGTATAATTTGTGCAGCTGACCCAGGCAGATGGACCACAGCAGATAGAATTCTCTCTCTCTCTCTCAATAGGTAGAAGTTCAGTTTCAGGAATACTCTTAATGATATTCCTTGGTTCATCGTATAGACCAAGACCCCTACCGAGTATGCATGGGTCCTGATATGTAAACTTCTTAATAGATGAAGAATCGAGTTCAAGTTTCCCCTTTTTTACTGCTTCCTCAACTAATTGGGTGATATGAATGAACTCAACATCGGTCTTTCCAAGATATTCTGGATAGATTTCCTTCAGTGTCTCCAGGCATTCGGGGCAGGTAAAGACAACCTTTTCTGCACCACTTTCTTTGAGCATCTTCGTATTAATCTTTGCAAGTTTCAGAAAATTTTCCTCATCACCATTGAAAAGTAAGTCCCTACCACAGCACACTTCACTATTGTTCACAACAGGTTCGATACCCAACTTGTTTAATATCTTAACTGCATTTCCTGCAGTTTCAAGTGGATGGATATTAAGATATTCAAAAATTACTTCAAAATACGGAAGGCAACCAGTGAAATATAAGAACTTACCTTTCTTTGAAACCTTTAGTTCCTTGCCAATCCATTCTGTCCTCTTTTGAGTGTTTCCTTGAGTCATAATCTCCATTGATTTCTGAATTATACGATTGTGCGAATAGTTAAGTTTCTCATTATGTTTTCGTATCTCTTTTCTTGAAAGTTTTATAAATTCATCGTATTTGACATCAGAGGGACATCGCTTCGAACAGAGACCGCAAACAAGGCAGGACCAGATATTTTCATCCTTTTTTATCTCATCAAAATAACCAAGAACCATTTTTTCAACGTTGAGTCTGGGTGAGTAGTTAACATTTACCCTTGAAACAGGGCAGCTTCCAGTACACTCTCCGCAGTCAATACAGAGGTATGAATTTGTTTTTTTGATTATTTCGTCAATACTATTTTTTGCCATGTTTCTCTTTTTTTAAGTTCGTAATCTCTTCAGTGAATTCTCGTGCAACAGTAGCAAATTTTTGCCCCTCTGCAGCAGAGATAAGTTCAAACCGCAGTCTTCGCCCATCCATTCCAAGTAGGTGCATTAATTTTCTCGTGGTTTCCACTACCTTTTCAGCCTTTCTGCTACCGCTAATGTAGTGACAATCTTCAAAATGGCATCCGCTCACAATAACACCGTCAGCGCCATCTGTAAGTGCATCCAGTATAAAGGTTGGAGTAATCCTTCCAGCGCACATTACTCTTATGAGCCTTAAAGAGGGTGGGTACTGAAATCTGCTTACACCTGCCAGATCAGCGCCAGCATAAGAACACCAATTACATGCAAAGGTGATGATTTTAGGGTACTGTAACTTCTTAGTCTTCTTTTTTATCTTCTTTGCTTTAGTCATTTTTGCCTTTGTTATCTTTGCATTTGTTTTCTTTTTTTTCATTCTATTTTCTAATTGCTATTTTCTGTTTGCTGCCTTTAAATTGCTGCCTTAATCATCGATTCTATCTGTTCTGTTGTAAAATGGAAGGCAGATATTGCACCACTTGGACATACTACACTACAGGCGCCACATCCTTTGCAAACAACTCCTTTCACATTCGCAACCATTATCTTTGAAGGACTCCAGCCGATTACTCCAGAAACTTCTTTCTCGATTAGTTCAATTGCATTGTATTCACAGGCATTTCCACATTCACCGCATCCACGACACAGTTCCTCATTCACATAGGCTACTGCACCGCCAGTCTCGATATGGTCCTTTGAAAGTATTGTCATTGCTCTTGATACAGCACCTGATGCCTGTGCAATACTTTCATCAATAAACTTTGGAGAATGACAGGTTCCGCAGAGGAAGATTCCATCCGAAGCAAAATCAACAGGACGCAACTTCATATGTGCTTCAAGAAAGAAACCATCTTCATTGAGAGGAACTTTTAGCATTTTTGCAAGGTCTTCCCTTCCTTCTCTCGGGACAATTCCGGCACTGAGAACAAGAAGGTCAGTTGGAATAACAAGTTTTCTTTTTAGTATAGGGTCCTGGATAGATACTGACAATTCACCATTTTTATTATCGAGTTCTGGTTCCTGAGCTTTATCGAAATGGATGAATATAACACCTTTTTCTCTTGCCATCTGGTAGTAGCCTTCTTTTAATCCATATGTTCTGATATCCCGGTAGAGAATGTAAACATCCTTTGTCGGCTCTTTTTCCTTGAAAGCAATTGCATTCTTTACTGCCGATGTGCAGCATACACGACTGCACCAGGGATGTTCATCATTCCTTGAACCAACACACTGAATCATGACAACGGATTTCGGATTTCGGATTTCGGATTTCGGATTTGAAAGATTCTCTTCAAACTCTCGTTGGGTGATAATACTTTCATTTTTTCCATAGAGGAATTCGGTTGGTTCATATTCCTTTGCTCCTGTTGCAACAATTATTATGCCGTGTTTTACAGTCTTTTCTCCCTGGGGAGTATCAACAATTGTCTCAAAATTTCCAACATATCCTTTTATCCCTTTAATATTTGAAGAAAGAAAAACAGTAATATCTTTGTTATTTTTAATCTCATCTACTATTTCGTTTAATCTTTTCTGGACGTCTACTCCACTCAGAAGTTTTTTAATATGTTTCGCTTCACCACCAAGTTCCTTTTCGTTTTCAACTATTGTTACAGGAAACCCTCCTTTTGCAATGGAGAGAGCAGCAGAGATTCCTGAAATACCACCACCAATTACAAGTGCAGATTTTATGATTTCAACTTTTCTTTCTTCGAGCGATGAGAGTCGGGTGCTCTTTTCCACTGCCATTCTAAGAAGGTCCTTTGCCTGTTCCGTTGCTTCTTCTTTTTCGTTCATATGCACCCAGCTATCGTGTTCCCTTATATTTGCCATCTCAAAAAGATATTTATTAAGACCTGCCTCCTTTATTGTTTCCCGAAACAGAGGTTCATGGGTTCTTGGGGTGCAGGCAGCGACTATAACACGATTAAGTTTATGTTCCTTTATCTTCTCTTTTATTCTCTCTTGAGTGTCTGCAGAGCAGGTATAGAGGTTTTCTTCAGCATAAACAACATTGGGAAGTGTTTTTGCATATTTAACAACCTCTGGCACATTTACATATGCACCTATGTTTATCCCGCAGTGGCAAATAAATGCACCGATACGAGGTTCTTCAGTACTGACATCCATTTCCGGAACATACTCTTTTTTCTTCGTTTTTGTCCATCTTGCATCTTTCAGGATTGAGGCTACCTGACTTGCAATGCCACTTGACTGTGCAACTGTTTCTGGAATATCCTTGGGACCGGTAAAAGCACCGCCTACAAAGATTCCTTTTCTGGACGACGAAACAGGAGAGAATTCCTCTGTTTTTGCAAAATTGTACTCGTTTGTTTCTATCCCGAATGTTTTCTTTAATTCATTACTTGCCTTCGGAGCTTCAAGACCAACTGAGAGAACAACCATATCAAATTTTTCTTTTTCTAATTTCCCTTCACTGTTCTCATAGGTAAGGTAGAGTGATTTCGTTTCAGGGTCTTCGAATAGATTGCTGACTCTACTTCTCACAAACCTTATACCCATCTCTTTTTCTGCTCGCTCTATGTATTTGTCAAATTCTTTTCCATAGGAACGCATATCCATATAGAAGATAGTCGGTTTTAATTTTTCGGAATGTTCCTTTGTAATTACTGCCTCTTTTGTTGCATACATACAGCATACACTGGAGCAGTATCCATGGTTTATCTTTGGTGCTCTTGAACCAATGCATTGGAGCCAGGCAACCTTTTCAGGCTCCTTGTGGTCGGAGGGCCGAAGAATATGCCCCTGAGTTGGTCCAGATGCGCACATAATCCTTTCGTATTCAATACTTGTTATTACATTTTCGTACCTACCATAACCAAATTCTGTCAATTCATCTGGAATATATTCATCAAATCCTGGGGTAAGAACAATCGCACCAACATCGAGTTCCACCACTTCGTCCTTTTGTTCAAAATCAATGGCATTTGCAGCACATCCTTCCAAACATTTCTTTGAGCATTTTCCATACTTTAATAATAAACAGTTTTTCTCGTCAACAATATATTTTAACGGAACTGCCTGGGGGAATGGTATATAAATTGCTCCTCTTTTTCCATGACCCTCGTCAAATTCATTGGCAAATTTACCTTTCAAAACACACGCATCGGCACACAAACCGCATCCCACGCAGTCATCGGTCACATATCGTGCCTTTTTCCTGATTTTTACCTTGAAGTTACCTGGATTTCCATCGAGGTTCTCAACGACAGAATTGGTAATAAGTTCAATATTAGAATGTCTTCCAACATCTACAAGTTTTGGAGAGAGGATACACATAGAGCAATCATTGGTGGGGAATGTCTTATCCAGTTGTCCCATTGTTCCACCGATACTTGGTGATTTTTCAACCAGGTAGACATAAAGACCTTGGTCAGCAAGGTCTAAGGAAGCCTGAACTCCACCGATACCTCCACCCACAACAAGGACTGAACCCTCTACCTTTTTCTTATCCACCATGTTCTATGCCAACTTTTTCGTAATTAGTTATTCTAATTTTGTTATTTTTTTGTTATTCTTTTTACTGTTTACTTTTGTCTTTTGTTCCCTCACTTTATCCTTTAACCTTTATCCTTTAACCTTGTATCTATTATGCTTATCTTATCAATACTCATACATTGTGAAATATATAACAATGTTTGAAAAAAGTCAAGTGGTTTCTTAGGAAATTTCTTAAAAATTAGAAATTTCTGATTTTACACCCCCTTGTCACTGCGATTATCCCTTCGACAGGCTCAGGATAAACTCCACGGAGCCTGTCCTGAGCGAGGCCGAAGGATCAGCCTGCCTAAAGAACTTGACTTTCCTTCTATTTTCTGATATTAGAATAGTGATGTTTAAGATTATCTTTACCAAAAACAGATTATTATTTTAATCTGTGTAATCTATTGAGAATCTGT
>SOKM01000078.1 GCA_004375785.1 Candidatus Cloacimonadota bacterium
GATGAACAGAAATAATATGTTTCTCCTTTGTGTTCAACGGTCCGTTCCACTGACATTGAGATACTCATACCACAGACTGGATCAACGACTTTTTCGGCTTTACTGTATTTTTGAGGGTCCTTTAAGAATTGTTCTTTGCAGTGTTCCGAACAGAAGTAATAGGTCTTGCCTTCGTATTCTGCGTGAATGGCATTCTCTTTCTTGAGCTCCATATCACAGACTGGATCCGTCACCTTCATAACCATTGTTTCAACCTTTTCTATCTTCTCTTCAGTTCTGGGTTGTTCCTCCTTGGCACACCCAACAAGAATCAGGAATAATATCCCCATACTGAACGGCAAGAAACTCCTCTTCATAATAATACCTCCTTCTGTTAAAGGTTAAAGAAACTTCTCTCCTCTCTTCCCTGTTCTAATGTGAACAGCCTCCTCCACTGGAGAAATAAAAATAATCCCGTCGCCTTTTCTACCCGTATGGGCATTCTCTTTGATTACGTTCACAATTTTATCCACTTCTTTCTCACAGCATACAATCTCTATTTTTACCACAGATGTGTATGTAGTGGTGTATTCCATAGAGTATTTAAAGTTTTTTTTGTCAACACTCCTGCCCATCTCACGCACATCAATCACGTTTATATGTGAAATATTTATCTTCTCAAGTGCGTGAATGACATCATCAATCATTAATATTCTGATATAAGCCTTTACTAATTTCACTACCCACCTCCTTGTTGCTCACGCTTCGCCTCCCATCCCTTTAATACTGCAAACAATACAGGGACAAGAATAAGATTCAGGACTGTTGCTGTAACCATTCCACCGACTATAGGGGCAGCAATTGGCTTCATAATTTCACTTCCTACTCCTCTGGAGAACATAATGGGAAGAAGAGCAAATATTGTTGTCACTGTTGTCATCAGTATAGGTCTGAGCTTCCACTTTGCTCCCGCAATAACAGAAGCACTTATGTCTCTGTCTTTGGATTTCTCATAGCGTTCCTTCAGGTGCTCAACGAGTACCAATCCATCTTCCACTGCGACACCAAACAGAGCAATGTATCCTACCCATACTGCAGTCGAGAATTTAAACCCCAGAATAAACTGAAGCAAAATTCCACCCGTAAATGCAAAGGGAAGGGCAGAAAAGATTAGTAGTGCCAGAGGAATACTCTTGAATTCTATGTAAAGAAATATAAAAATCAGAAAAAGACATAGGGGAAGTACAACCATAAATCTCTTTCTCGCTTCCATTTCATATATATACTGGCCACTCCATGAAATGAAGTAGCCTTGCGGAAGTATTACTTTTTCTTTAACCTTTGTTTGTGCTTCGTTTACGAAGTCTACAACACCTCTTTCATCAGAATCCACTCCTACAAAAACACGAATGTAAGGCATTGTGTTCTCTGTTGATATTTTTGCTGGCCCCGGTACTCTTTTAATATCTGCAACCTGCGACAATGGAATCTGTGCTCCCATTGTTGTGGAAACGAGCACCCTCTTTATTGCTTCTACATTATCTCTGAACTCCCGCATATATCTGACTCGAATCGGATAACGTTCCCTCCCCTCAACTGTTGTCGAAATATTCATTCCTCCAATAGCTGTCATTATGGTCGAATTTACATCACCTACATTGATACCATATCTCGCTGTTCGATTTCGATCAATAGTAATCTCAAGATATGGTTTGTTACCTACTCTCTCAGCGTAAGGGTTGACTGCTCCCTTAATTCCTCTGACTACCTCCTCAATTTTTACGGCAATTTCTTCCGCTGTCCTCAGATCTGGGCCAAAAACCTTGACACCAACAGGTGTCTGAATACCAGTAGCAAGCATATCAATGCGGTTCCGTATTGGCTGAGTCCAGATATTGGATACCCCTGGAATCCGTAGTTTCTCGTCCATCTCCTTTATTAGTTTTTCTCGCGTCATTCCCCTTCGCCAGTACTTTCTTTGCTTAAGTTTGACAATGGTTTCAATCATAGCAACAGGTGCAGGGTCCGTTGCTGTTTCTGCCCTGCCGAGTTTACCCACCACCATATCTACTTCAGGAAAACCTTTTAGAATTATATCCTGCTTTTTCATTATCTCCATAACCTGTGTAAGTGAAGCACCTGGAAGTAAGACAGGCATAAAAAGTAGGTCCCCTTCATTGAGGGGTGGCATAAATTCGCTCTGAATAAATGGCAGAAGAGAAAAACATCCAATAAGAAATACTACTGCAATTCCGATTGTGAGCTTTTTGTGCTCAACAGACCATCTAATTATCGGCTCATACCATTTGATTAGCCTTTGCATTAATTTTCCCTGTCCCAACGGATGCAGTTTTCCACGAATTACTAAACTGGCAAGGAGAGGCACAAGTGCGATCGCTAACAGAGCCGCTGCAGCCATGATAAAATTCTCAGTGAATGCCAGTGGTCTAAAGAGTTTTCCCGATTGTCCTCTTAGAAAATAGATGTTTACAAAGGCTATGATGATTATAATAACGGAGAAAAAGATTGGTTTTCCAACCTGTTTTGCAGCAAATCCTATTACTTCCAATCTTACTTTTTGTTCTCTAACTTGCCCCAGCTGAGCAAGGTGTTTGTGTATATTCTCAGCCATTATGATACCGCAGTCTACCATCACC
>SOKM01000134.1 GCA_004375785.1 Candidatus Cloacimonadota bacterium
TCCTCTTTTCACCTAAAATACAAAATTTTGTACTCCACTGTTCTTTTGCTTATTCATTTTACTTCATCATTCAGTTCACCAATAAAACAAAATAAACCAATTTGTCATATCAAACTGTCTGTAAAACTTTCTCCTTTTCACTTTCTACTTGTATGTTGTTTTTTCATTTTACATCGCACATCGCACATCCCATATTTTCATCTTAGTTTCCTCTTGCATCATCTCCCTCAATCAACAATTCTCTCTCCCAGCAGGTTTTTAACAAAGAAAGTAGTAAGTAATAAATCGAAATGAGTGGAAATCTCCGTTACCTGAGCCTGTTCATAATCCTGTTCAGCATCTATAAGTTCAAGGATTGTGGCAGCACCCAGATTATATTTTTCCTGCATCATCCTGTAACTCAATTCTGCTTTTTCGAGATTCTTTTCAGCAAGAATGAAGGTCTTTTGAGCTTCATCAATAGCAAGCAGTGCTTTTTTTAATTCAATTCCTTTCCTCGCAATTGCATCATCAAGTCCCAGTTCACTACTCCTCAAAAGTGCCCTGCTCTGCTTAACATTAGCCACTCTTGAAAAACCAGTAAACAGAGGAAGGGATACACTTGCACCTACACTCCATGAATCTTTTTCGTCCCACTCCTCTTTTGAGAAGGTAAATTTATCTCCAGAGTAACCATAACTTCCGTGTATTGATAGTGTCGGAAAGTAGCGACAGTATGAAGATGAAAGTTGTGTTTTACTTCTCGAGACCGACAGCCGTTCAGACAGAATTTCCGGATTATTCTCATTTACCAGTTTAAACAATGAGTCATAGTCACTAATGTTATAACGCTTGAATTCAAAAGTATCTTCTTTAACATCAAATTCCAAATCAGGATTGAAACCTACTGCATATGCAAGGTTTGCCTTTGAAAGTTCAACATCTTTCTTGCTTTTTAGTAAATCGAGTTCGGATTGGTTTTTTATCACTTCCGCCCTGAGAAGGTCAACCTTCGAAAATGTTCCGACATCATACATAAGTTGTGTTTTCCTCAGGTTTTCCTCGCTCTCACTGAAGCCCAATTCCTTTACACCCAATAATTTCCTCTTTTTAAGGAAGTCGAAAAAGAACCCTGCAACAGTAAATTCTATTTCATTAACAGTTGCATTGTGTAATGCAATACTTTCTTTAACCCTTATTCTTGAACCTCTAATGTCGTATATGCTGGAAAGGTCAAAAACTGTCTGGGTCAATGAAATATTCGAAGAGTATGTGTCGGAATAAGGGTCAAGACCAAAGACTGTTGAACTTCTTGTTACAGAGCTACTCGCTCTGATATAAGGAAGCATATCTGAGTAACTCAAAAGGTTCTGTGACTGAGATAGCGAAATATTTTCCCTGCTCTTCCTAATAGAAAAATTATTCCTTACCGCCATATCAATACATTCATCCAATGTATAAATCTTCCCGGAAAGTATTGTTGGGAAAAAGAAGATGAGAACTTCAACGAAGCATATAATTGAAAAACATTTATATCTTGTTAAACAAACACTTCGTTGTAAAATTTTACTTTTCACTTTTACCTTTTTACTTGAAAGTAGCGTCTATTGCGACCTCTGCGTTCTTACTGATCATCTTCCATTATCCTCGTCCTTAACAATCACTCCATCTCTTATATGCACAATCCTTTCTGTGAATTCCGCAACCTCAGGGTCATGTGTTACAACAATGACGGTTTTCCCTTTCTTATGAAGTTCTGCAAAGAGTCTCATTATCTCTATCCCTGTTTTTGTATCAAGATTTCCTGTAGGCTCATCAGCAAGGATAACCATAGGTTCGTTAACCAACGCCCTGGCTACTGCAACCCTCTGCCTTTCTCCACCAGAGAGTTCATTCGGTCTATGCCTTATCCTGTCACTAAGCCCCACCTCTGTCAAAACCTCAACCGCCCTTTTCCTCCTCTCCTTTGAATGCATTCCTGCATATACAAGTGGAAGTTCAACATTATATAAGCAGGTCTGCCGTGTAATAAGATTAAATGTCTGAAAGACAAACCCCATACTTTTATTCCGTATCCTTGAAAGTTCATCATCATCAAGTGCCATTACTTTTTTACCATTAAGCGAATATTTACCTTCTGTCGGTTTATCAAGACATCCTATTATATGCATCAGGGTGGATTTGCCGCTGCCTGACGGTCCCATAATCGAGAGAAATTCTCCCTCTTTTATAGAAAGAGTGACACCATTCAATGCCCTTACTTCAACCTTACCCATAGAGTAAATCTTCTTCACATCAATGAGTTCTATCATATCTATATCATTATGTAAACGGATATTTGTTAAAAAGGTTTCAAAGAAATTTTAAGAAACCTTAGTTAAAAAAGAGACCTTTTGGCAGTATAAATCCTACTATAAGTATTAGTAAAAGCCACAGAAGCCATAGACCAAAGACAATCATAAATGTCTTTTTCTCATTCATTTTATATATAATGGCACAACCAAGAGAGATAAGGAAAAGATTCCATATTGTAAAAATATCTATCCGCGAAAGAACTCTAAAAACGGGTGACTTAAAATCAAGATTGGGTGTCAGGAGCGCAAGGCTTGTGAAAACCTTTGTGCTACCTTTCATGAGCATCAATATTGATTTCA
>SOKM01000266.1 GCA_004375785.1 Candidatus Cloacimonadota bacterium
TTGCTGCCATCTGTGGTATGAACATAAACCAATCGCTGAACCTTGTTAAAAATTTGAAGAATGCATTCTCTGCAATTGGCACCCTTCCAAGCATAACAACAACTGCTGCAATTAGCAGTAAGGTCGCGTTTAGCTTTCTTGCCCTGAAGGCACGGTATGCTGCTGAGGCAATAAAGAATGCAAGAAGGGAGAACATTGTTGCAGACAATGGAATTATCATATAATCATATACATAGTAGAGTGACGAACCTGGAGTAAGGGAATAGCCTTTATACTTTATTGCAGAGATAACACCTACAACAAACACTCCAATAAAGAATGAGGTCAGCACAATGCTGTATCCCCATCCTGTGTCCTTTCTCTGGATATGTATAATATGTTTTCTAAGCAAACTGTGAATGCCAAGAAGCAGTGCAAATCCTGAAATGATGATAGCCCAGTCGAGGAGTATATCCTGAACTTCATTGAACGGTCTATGAGGAATAAAAAAGGAGATAATAATAGCAATACCAGTCAGAAATGTAAGTAAAAGAGGTATCTGTCTTCTCATTTCTTAGCCTCGTCCAAACCAGTCTACAAATTTCTGGAACCATGTTCCAAATGGTCCGATATTCATGCCTCCAAGTATACCAAGAATCACTGCAACAAGAATCACTGCAACAATCGCCAGCTTTGATGCATCTTCACCTTTGACAGTTCCCATCATAACAGGGTCCTTTGAAAGATAACTCGATGCAGCAAACATCTCCTCACCAATGAGTGTGTAATCACATGCAGCGATAAAGAAAGGAAGTTGTGTTACGCGGTCTGTACCTGCAATCTGGATGGCACCAACAGAATGTCCTGTCTCGGCAAGTATCAAAGATTCTGCGTAAAAGACTCCCTGAAGAAATATCGCACCCGGCTTTTCCCTTAACATTATACCGTCAACACCAGCAGCAAAACCAAACTGGTCCTGTGTAAGGTAAAAAATATCCTTCTCATTGAAATTATCCGGTCTTCCTGCTTCTGTATAGGATTGTTTTACTATCTCCTGTGCAGCAGACATAACAACCGGGTCGTAGTTCGGCATAATAATCTTTGTTTCGTATTCTGCTGTTTTTTTGGCAACCCTGCCGAGTATGGTTAATGCGGCAATCGTTGCAATGTCGCTCAAATAACCTATCCCTGGACAGAAGAGAACTGGTTTCCCCATCTCTGTCGACCTGCCCACTGCATCCTCCACTGCATCAAGACCTGCTATTTTTCGTATAAAAACCTCTTTCCCTTTTGCCATTTTTATGAAAAAGAAAAAGAAACAGGTAAATAAAAATCCAAGCACTAGTATATTCCATCTTCCATGGTGGAACCACTGCGAAGCAGCCTGAGCTGAAGCAACATTCGATGCTTCAGATTCAACTTTTTCCTTCGTCTGTGCCTTCACTATATAGTAGTTATCAACTCTATCCTTTTCAACTGCCGCATCTCCAAATGTATTTCTTCCAGCTCCTACACTTCCTAAGTAATTGAAAGGACCTTCTTCTGAGGGTGCCCTGAATACATTGTATAGTATTATATTGTTTAAACCGCCTCCATCGTCCTTTGAAATTTCCCACTGGACCAATATAGCGCCCCCCTGGTCATTTGGTGCATCCACTGCAGTAACATTTGTAGGCGGAGCAGGACGGATAATCTCAACCACTTCAGCGGAATCTGCAGGAAGCGAATCGGGCGTTTGTTGTATAAGAAACAAAAGTGTTAAGAGAATATTCATTTCAGATTATTTTTTAACCACAGAAAAAAAACTCAACAAACAGGGATTGGAAGAGAATTTAAGAGAAAAGAATAAAGTTAGAACATTGCTTGGTGTTTATTTTATTACTCCAAGCCAGTCATGGAGGAGAAAGTTCATCCTTCCAATCAACAGTGAAATACGTGCCATCACGGTATATCCAAACGAAGCGCCAAATGCAATCATAATGAACCATATACCAACACTGGCAGTTTTTCCAAGCAATCCCTTATGCTCCTTTGAAAAGAAGAAGTAAACCAAAGTTGTTATAACACCGATAATCATTATGAAACTGCTGACAGAAAGAATCACGTAGAGTGTGCTCTGCGTTTGTTCAAAGATATTCGCCTGAAAGGAAGGTGAAATAGACATTCCAGCATACGAACCGACAACAAAGGCTATGGGAATTCGAATCAGCCACGACTGTCTTTTGCTAAATACAGCCAGCATAAGAAGCCCTATCAAAGTCGGAATGACAATTGCAAGGAACGGAATGGTGTGAAACTGTCCCTCAATAATGTAAGTTCGCGTAATAAAAAGTGGATCAAAAACCCTTCTGATGAATGCATTCTGATAAACAACGCTGATGCTGTACCCCATAGAAACACCAACAAAAAGATGTTCGGCAAACTTGTAGAAGATGTTATCTCGGTAAAGAAACGAGTATATGGAAAGTGTAAGGAGCGCTGCAACCCACACAAGGATACTCTTTGAGGGGGTACCCTTAATAAACATTATCACAAAAATAATCAGAAGAATTACAGAACCGATGATAAGACCTTTTCTCTCTCTCATAATCTATGTCTTTGCTATTCTCTTTTTTCTATGGCTCTTGGTCGCGAAAAATGCGATATTACC
>SOKM01000150.1 GCA_004375785.1 Candidatus Cloacimonadota bacterium
TAAACCCTGCACCGTATGGTTCAGGGTAAACTCCGCGAAGGAAAGCAATCTCGGTTGTCAATGTTGGGGGCAAGCCCCAACGCTACGAAGATTGTCATGTACTACTAAAAGCGGCTTTTTTGCAAAAAATGTTTGACAAATGAGAATAGAAATGCTATGATATAATATAATAAATCATGGGGCTGTGGCGCAGTTGGGAGCGCGTCTGACTGGCAGTCAGAAGGTCACGGGTTCGAATCCCGTCAGCTCCATTTTTTCTCACACGGAATGTAGTTCAAAAGGAGGAAAAAATGAAGAGACCTTTTATATTTTTATTTATTTTCTTATTCCTCTCCCCTATCGCCCTCCTATCACAGGAAGGGGGAACGATTGTTTTTGGACCTAAGATTCAGGTAAACGACCCTGACCCTGACAGCACACTTCAGAACCACCCCGCAGTTGTCATTGATGACTCTCTGCGCATCTTCGTTGCGTGGCAAGACGACAGGGATCAGGATGGAAACTACGATATTTACTTCTCGAAATTGGAGAATTACCAGGACACCGTCTTTACACCCGACCTTGCAATCAGCGACACATCCATTCTCTCACTCGACGAGTTGTTTCCCCGCATTGCAGTCGATAAGGATAATATCTATATTATCTGGCAGGGAACTGAAGACGGCACGACATGGAAAGTTTACTTCTCGAAATCCTCTGATGCTGGCTCAACATTTACAACTCCTGATACATTACCTGGCATTACCATCCACAACTCAACAACGTCAAATGTCAACAGTGGTCCACAGCCAAAGATTGCAATTGATTCAAAAAGTTCCAATGATTCTACATTCATCTATATCTCATGGGCGGATGACAGTACGGGAGCTCTTCGGGTGGAACTTGCACGCTCTGTGGATCAGGCTGCAAGTTTCCAGGACCTTGGCATTATTGACCATAATGCAGACAATGTAAACAGGGATCCGGACATTACTGTTGATAGCACGGGAACACTCTATGCGGTATGGCGTTGGGGCACGGGTGGCTCAAATCAAGACCCTCATCCATGGCTTGCATTCAATAGATCAGATGATCGCGGAAATACTTTCCTGCCAAATGATATCATATTTCTTGAAGATACACTGTCCAATGTGTACCGGGGAAATCCAAAAATCACCATTAATGAAGGAAATGGCAACATTCTCGTAACGTGGGAGGATTGCAGAAGGCATGGAGGGAATGCGGATCCTGACATATTCTTTACCCGTTCAACGGATGGAGGGAATACATTTCTGCCAAACGCCCACAGGGTAAACTACATTTCCGGGGATACAATTGGAACATACGAGAACTATCGAGCAGCAATTTCTATAGATGAGAGTGGAAGTATGGCGGTTGCATGGCATTCTGACCCAGGAGATACGGGAAAATACAGCATTTTTATGTGCGCATATAATGATTCTCTACAAACGTTTGGACAGGGTGCTCCGCTCTATGCAACCTATACAGGTGATACGCCAGGCACTTTTGGAAATAATTTCTACCCACCCGGCTTAAAGGTGAGTCTTATAGACAGTGTTTCACACTTCTTTTTGGTCTGGAAGGACCTTTCAGAAGATCCAAATGGAAACATCTACTACGTTCTTGGCTGGGTCATAGTTACAACAGCAGATCTTGATATAGATAATAATTCACTCGATATTGTTGACAATGTAATGGATTTTGGACAGGCACCGGCAGGACCTGCTTATCTAAAAAAACATTTCAGGATAGTTAATACCAATTCAGAAGATAATCCTGATCCAGAAGATGGTCCAAGCCTTGATGAACTCGTAAACATTGAGTGTCCTGATTTCGTTCTCAGTGAACCCGGAGGAGCAACAATCGATTCGGGTTTTGTCTCCAATTTTCCTTCTGGACTTGGAATTGGACAATCCGCACAACTTGAACTCACACTCTTCATTCCCGAAGGAACACCTCCTGGCGATTATTCTGGAACAGTTACCATTGTCGGAACGGCTCCGGATTCCAGTGAAACAGTAGATACATTTACCGTTATGATAAAAGGTCCTGAACCTGAACCAGACCTTGACAGCCTCAAGGTTTTTCCAAATCCATTTAAACCTTCACGTGGTGATGAGAAAATCTATTTTGAAGGTCTCACAGCTGAAGCAACAATTACTATCTATGATGCATCAGGAGCAATTGTAAAAGAGCTCGAAGAGAAGGATGGTGATGGTCTTGCAACCTGGGACCCAAAGAATAACGCAAGCGGCATCTATTATTATGTAATAACCAATCCGTCTGGTGAGGTTAAAAAAGGAAAACTTGCAATCATAAAATAGAAGATAAATACTCGACGAAGAATGTCATTGGTAGGAGCAGGTTTTACCTGCGATATAATATCGCAACCAGGAGGTTGCTCCTACACGCAATGAAAGATTGAATATCTACAATAACAAGGAGGTAAAAAATGAAAAAAATACATTTTGTTATTATACTTCTGCTTCTTCCTGCTCTGGTTTCTGGAGCGGGAACAAAAGGTGCAGCATTCTTGAAGATACCAACGGGTTCAAGAGCTATTGCACTGGGAGAGGCATTCACAGCACTCGCAGACGACATCAATGCGATATACTGGAATCCAGGAGGTCTTATCTACAGCACAAATAAGGAATTTTTATTCATGCACAGGTTCTGGTTTCTTGAAGCAAATTACGAATACCTTGCTTTATCGCTCCCATCCTCAGGTTATGGCGCATTTGGACTCGGCATCTCCTATCTTGGATACGGTGAATTCGAAGCGTATGACAGACATTATCAACCTCAAGGTAATTTCTCAGCGTATGATATGAATGTTATAGTATCCTATTCCCAGATTTTTACAACCTCTCTTTCACTCGGTGGGAGTTTTAAGTATATATCGGAAAAGATTGAAAATGCTTCAGGGACAGCGTATGGTATAGATATAGGCGGCAGATTCCACCAACCAAGAACTCCCTATACCTTTGCATTCGTAATCAAAAACATCGGGACTTCTATGAAACTCGAAAACGAGGGGTATTCCCTTCCTCTTGAAGCTATCTTTGGATTCTCCTTTAATCTTAATCAGATTACTCTTCCTGTTGACATTGGTTACTCAACAGATGATGGTCTCGGACTCTCTTTTGGATGTGAATATACATTTGCTAATATAATGAGTATAAGGGGAGGATACAAACAGGGGGCTACACCAGGAGGGCTTTCAGGACTTCGTGCTGGTTGTGGTTTTCACATTAATAAACTCTATCTTGATTACGCCATCGCACCTTATGCAGAACTTGGCAATTCTCATATAGTTACGCTCGGTGTGAAGATATAACGGTTTCACAGCATCCCCGATAAAAAGAGGGATGTCCTATACCGTATGGTATAGGATGGGGTGTGTAATAAAGGAGCAAATAGTTAGTAAACCCCGTTGGAATTCTAAAGAGATTCTTCCATAGTTCACCCTGTGAAATAAGATTATGGCAAAACATTATGCTATTTCACGGGGTAAATATGATTTACTTACTCAAAATGACAAGAAAAAGCAAAAAAGGGGCAGATGCATCCATAGGTCTGCCCCTATCTTTTATGGAGTGCAAAATCGATGATTTTGCTATGCAACAACATCGTTGTTGCATTCCAAATTCCTACCCTTTTACCTCAATCTCTACAGGCTCTGCCAGGGTTTCCACCTCTGGTTCATAATATTTGTAAACCTTTGATGTTGGTGTCTTTGCCTTGAGCGGAAACTTTGCCTTGAGCCTGTAAGAAAACTCAAGCGGATGTCCCGCATCAAGCCTCTCTATGTAAAGTATAACCTGCCTTGAGGTAAGATTGTATTTCTTTATCTTCTTTCCGACGAGTGCCTTCAGATCACCTGTTTCAACGGAAAATCCTGGTGGTATGCCAAGGTCAACAATTACCATATTCGCTGAAGCACTAATGTTGTTCTTTACCTTGACATAACAGGTAACAATATCATCCTGGGAAAGCGTTGTTTTGTCATAATCAATGTCTATTGAAAGGATATCCCTTTTCTTTTCAGGTCTTATAAGTTCCCAGGGAATGAAGTATCTCGATACAATCTCGTACATTGGATTCCCTTCACCGGTAATAGAAATGGTTATATCATTTTTGCCTTCTCTTGCCTCCTTTGCAAGGTCAATTAGAAACATCAAGTCGGCATTATCCTTGTTCAATTGTATGGTCTCTTTCGATTTTCCATTGATAAAGATATTAACAGTAGCATTCACATTCTCTGTGCTGCCTTTCAGGGATGAAAGCAGACATTTGAGAGAAAGAACCGTTGCCTGTGTAGAACCCCAGTTACCGCCCGGATACTTCGATTTTACAATGTAGTTTATTGCTTTATTTACAATATTCGTATATCTGTTATATCTTATAAGTGCATAGGTCGCAAGTGCCGTCGCCTCTATGTTCGCTCCCTTTCCCTTTGCATAGGTGAATGTCGGCATCTCCGATTCCCAGTAAACTACATCCTTCTCCTCGAGCCTTTTATCAATGAGTTTCTTGAATATCCTTTCTGTAGTCTTCCCATCAGGGTCGTATGCAGCAAATGCATTTGCACAGATTGCAAGTACGTAAGCATCATTCTCCTTCCCAAGATTATCTTCAACATATCCTGCTGCTTTTTTTAACTCTGCACCCTTGTATCCTGTTTCTGCAAGTGACCAGAGGATGTAAGCAGTCGGAAGAGTCCTGTTCTTCTGTATCCTGTTCCAGCTACCCTGATGCAGATAGCTCTTATCGGGCGACCAGGAACCATCCTTGTTCTGCTCACCGATTAACCATCTCTGGGTCCTTGATATGACATTCGGGTCTACCTCGAATACCTCTGACATATCGCTGAACTCCATAAGTCCGTATGCAGTAAGAATCCTGTTTGCCGGGGCATTCCCGAACCACTCAAACCCTCCTCCACTCACCTCGTATGAAAGTAATCTCTGATAACCCACATTTATATACTGCTCTGCCTTCATCTCTATCTCTGGGTTAATCTTCTTGAGCCCACGAAGGTAATCAAGCACAAGTATATTGGGATAGGTTACAGAAGATGTTTGTTCAAAACATCCAAAAGGCATTCCAAGCATAGATTCCATTCCTTCAACAACCTGGCTTACCATACCAGGGAAGAGCCTAATAAATATTTTCCCCGAACCATCTATCGTCTCCTCTGGAATATAAACCGTCTTTGTCACCTTGCCTTCCAACCTGTCGCTCACAACCTCCTCGAATTTCTTTCCGTCTGGAACAATCTCAATCTCCCTTTTGATTGCATCGCTCATCTTATTTCCAATCGCCTTGACAGTGAAACTATGAATGCCAATATCCTTTGCCCTTAATCTGAAATAAATTACAGAAACCTCATTCTCTTTAAGAGTAACACTTTTCTCAGCATCATCAAGCAGTTCATACCACTCTCCCTTCTCAAGGGATAGTTTTATCTTCTGAGACCCCTTTACATAATTATAGAGAGCAATTGGAACTGCTACGATATCATTCTGTGTAAGCGAGACAGGAAGGTCTATATCAATAAAGAAATCCTGGAAAACCTTTATTCCTTTCGTTGTGCTCCCAAGCTGTCCAAGTATGGTGGATGCTGTGGTTGTGAGCCTCCACTCTGTAATGGAATCGGGCCATTTGAGTGGAAGAACTGCAACTCCCTTTCTATCTGTGATAAGCGCTGGCTCAAAAATGAAGGTTTCAGGAAAGTACTCCCTTATTCGAGGTTCTTTCTTCCCGTCCTTTTTATCTGAAACAGTTGACAAATCAAGCATATCACCATTTGCAGGCACAGGCGCTGCTTCTGCTTTTTTGGCAAACTTCTCTCTTCTCCCCACGCCACCAGCAGCCTCCTCTGCTTCCAGAAAAAACCCTGCTTTACCTTCCCAACCCCAACGACCCCTATAAGCTTCTGTGTTTATGTCATCCCCTGTATCCTTTTTCTTATCCGGTCCATAACTTAAGAGTCCAAACCAGGAAAGGTCATCACCACTCGTAACCGGTTTATACTCCATTCCCCAGGGGTCAAGAAGGTCCTTCTTAATTAAATAACCTTTTTTAATAAGTATTGTTAATCCCTCTTCCTTTGTCGGGTAACGTTTCTCTTTGCTGTAGAACTTATAAATAACGTTTCGAATCCTTGAAAGGTCATTCCATACCCTTGTCTGATATTTATAATAGATGTTGTTATCCAGTTCCTTTGTGTTGTCCTCTTTCACATTGAAAGGCGAAAGTTCTGAGATAGAAGCAAAAAGCACCTTTGCTGCTTTCTCCTTCCTCCTCGCCATTTCTTTTTTCACATCAAACATCACAATCTCTTTCGGGGTTAAATAATGTATCTCATATTTTGGCTCCATCAACTCCTTTTCAAGTGTAAAATAGACCTTTTCAAGTCCAGGCTGCATCTCAGAGAGTGCAAAAACACTCTCATCCACAATGCTGATTCCAAGTGCAGCTATAACAGCATGTCCCCTGTTGTTCCTCACTGAAAATTTTATCTTCCCATCCTCTCCGGGCCTATACATCTTCTTATCCGGTATAATAGTAATCGAAAGGTCATTCGCAGGGTTTACATAGATAACCTTTGTATCCCTCATTATTTCTTCTCCAGCTGCAACTGTATACGAATGGAGCCATATACTCCCACTCAAATCCGTGGTCAGTGGAATCGAGAGCTTACCAACTCCTCTTATTACATTTACTGTTTTTGTCAGGACTGTCTGTTTATCCTTTATGATATCAAGGTAAACAACTCCTTTCTTCTTTGACGATAAAAGAGTGAGATGCATCACATTACCAACCTTATAGAGCCCCTTATCTGTCTTTAAGAGTATATGCGGCAGATTCAAATCGTATGAGAAATAGACATTCGCTTCTCCACTTGCTCCTTTTTCATCGACTGCTTTTGCATCAAAGTTCATACCATTTTGTTCCTTTGGAGTTACTATAAATTCTGCAATCCCTGAATCATCTGTTACACCAGTCAGAGTTAGCTTACCACTTTTTAGAGTAACTCTGGTCTTTGCGGGCGTGCCATCAGGGTACGTTGTCATTACGTAAAGAGTATTTTCAAGCCCTGGAACAAGTGTCCCGCTTTCAGGTATGAGCACAATACTAAGGTCACTCTTTGCAACAACCCTTTTACTTATCAGTTTCTCCTTATGTTCTGCCTGATCCACAACCTCAACATCTATTTTTATAAATGCCTTACCCTGTTCCAATGGAGTTCCTACAAAATGTGCGGGAAGCTGAACATCAAAGTGGTAATTACCTTTGCTGTCTGTCTCACCTTTTATCTCCTGAAATGCTTCAAACCCAACATCAAACTTACTCAGGGTAATCTTTACCTTCCCACCATCAACAGGCTTACCAAAGAAATATTTTACGTTTATATCCCCTTTTATGGTTTCAGACGGCAGGTAATAATCTTTATCTGTTTTGAAGGCTATCTTGAACTTAGGAAGGACATACCTCTTCACATTGACTGTCTTCTCTACACTCGTATTTTCCATCTCTGCCCTTATCCTGTAATCACCCGTATTGAGCTCATCTGCTAATTGAAAATCACAGGAAGCAATGCCAAATTTATCTGTCTTGAGTTTCTTCTTGAAAACCTTATTACCTTTAGAATCTTCTACAGTCAATACAACAGAAATAAGAGAAGCGGCTTCAAGAGATGGTTTCTGCAATATTAGTGACCGTATATGAATAACTTGACTCGGTTGATATACAGGTTTATCCGTCACAAGATAGATATTGTATACCTTTTTTATTGTTATACTATACTCCAATGTTTCACTCCCTATCGCTGTTTCTGCAGAAATCTCGAGCATGGGATTCTCATTCTTTGCATCCGGAATGCTGAAGGTGGCATCAATGCTTCCATTGTTATCCGTTCTTCCCGTAAAAAGCCTCTTCTCCATCTTATCACCCTTTAATGTAACCTTAATCAGAGCATTTTTAATAGGTTTTCTACCCCTGTAATTCAATGTAATAATTCTTATAGATGCCTTACTGCCGGCAAGTAAACTGCTCTGTCCCAGGACCATAAGTTCAAGTTTATCCATTAGTTGAGAGATTGCGAAGATGTGGGTCTCTTCTGCTTTTTTACTTTTAAACGTTATCCTCAGTCTATTAGTAAAAAGTTCACCCTCCGATAGGTCAGTTTCGAAGACAAAACTTGTCGCTATTGTCCTTCGGAAGAATCGAATCTTCTTCTCATGTGTCAGAAGCACATTGTCGTTTGCATCTATTATCTCTGCTGTGAATTTACCACTGAGACTCACCCAGAACTTTTTGGTTATAGAAATAGTTACAGTAAGTCTGCCCTTCTCAAGTTCTGCCTTTGACCCTTCCTCATTAAATACCAGAAGTGGTTTACCACCAAAGCCAAAAAGTGAAAAGCATAAAACAGAAATAAGAACTGTAATGAATAGAAACCGTTTCATACTACCTCCTTTTTTTTGCCACTACCTTTGCCACGAAGGCACCAAGACACGAAGATTATAGAATAATTCTTTTTTTCTGATAGGTATTTATAATTCATATTTCGCCTTTGTGCCTTTGAGCCTTAGTGGCTAAGCTGTTACTCATTAAGATATACATCTTTTGCAAAAATTTATTCCATCCATTCATTTATACAACAAAATATTTCAAAAAGCAAGGAAAAAATATTATACTAATACACACCCCTAAGTCCCCTCTTATTAGAGGGGACTTTGCAGGATGTGGTTATTTTCTTCTTGATAGTATAGGAAATTATAGGTTGAAGTTTTTTTCTTAACTGCATAGAAAAAACTACCCCACATGATCCACAATTAACTCCTTCAGATAATGCTTTTATATAAAATAAATCTTTGTGTCTTTGTGTCTTCGTGGCAAAATTTTCTTGACTTTATTGTTTTTAGGGTATATAAATATCCTGGTTGAAAATTGAGATGAAAGCAGTGCATTTACTTGTCTCTGGCTTTGTTCAGGGAGTGGGATTTAGATACTTTGTAGTAAGAAAGGCAAGAGGACTTGGCCTTGTAGGTTTCGTTAGAAACAATTTTAAGGGTGATGTTGAAATCGCGGCTGAGGGTGATACTGGAATGCTGAACCAACTTATAGAAGAAATCAAGGTTGGTCCAATCTCAAGCGATGTGAGGGATGTGAAAGTTGAATGGATAGAACCAGAAGGATTATATGACGGATTTGATGTGCGATTTTAAACATAAAAATAACAGGGATTGGACGAGAATTTAAGAGATAAAAAAATAAAATCTCTTTAATTCCCTGTTGAAGATAAAATTTTTTGTTTGTTCAAGTAGATATATGCGGGGCGTAGCGCAGTCCGGTAGCGCGCTTGGTTCGGGACCAAGAAGTCGGAGGT
>SOKM01000119.1 GCA_004375785.1 Candidatus Cloacimonadota bacterium
TTCAGGGACGAACCTATGCCTTTTAACTTTTAGCATCGCCTTTAGCAGTCGCTCATCCTTTATGCCCCTTTTCACTATCTGATTATTGACCATCTCCTCTCTTGCCTGAGTAAAGGCTTTTTGCTTTCCCTTATCAGTCCCCTCCTCCTTTAACTCTCTTCCACAACCACTTAGAAGAGAAAGTACCGTTACCATAACCAGAACACCTTTTATTCTATTGTATAGCGACCATTCAATGGATTTTACTTTTCTATTCATTTTTACCTCTGTTCGTACTTCTTGAATCTTTAACCTCTTTCCTTCTATCACAATATCTCACAATTATACTAAAATCTCAACTTATTTTGAAGGCTTTCTTATCCTCTTTCGTTCTATAATCATATTTTCCCTTCATGGTGCATTCCGGATAACATTTACAGCATAATTGTGTCTAAAACTTGCTCGATTAAAACTATATTCCAAATCTATTCTCCGAGATGTCGGATGACACCATATTTCCGAGGCACCACAAGATCTGCCTTTCTGGCTGGTTGGTCTTCTTTTACTATGTAATTAACGTCCATGATTTCAACAAACTCCGCTGTATAGTCCTTTAACACACCTGGATATTTAAATATTTTATCACCTTTGATCAACTCAAGTACAACCCTATTACCAATATATCTTTCTAATAAAGGCTCGAAAGAAGTTCCAAGAGAACCCACCAATTCTTTTTGTATCTGAGAGATATGTTTATCTTGAGAAGTTAGTACCGCTCCGGCGGGAGTGGTTCTTTTGGCCTGACTGATTAACAGATTCACCACTTCCATCACTGAATCTCTTACCGTTTTGAAGACATTTTGTATTTTTCTTTTAAGCCTCCTTAAGGCTGTAGGATGATAGGTTCTTTTTAATTCTTTCTCCCTTTCTTTTTTAGCACCTTCACTTAATTCGTCGTGGTAGCGAATTAAGGCTTGAATATTAGAATACTCGTATTTATATAGAATATAACTTGTCTCATCGTATCCATTTTTATCTTTGTTCATGGTTGGATAAATTAATTCTAAACCCGTATTTTCCACTCTCAATTTACCCCAAGTTATCTTACCAGTTGTTTCTTCCAGGGTTATCAATTCATTCAAAAAATCTCTCAAACATTTATCCCTGCTTCTTCTTCTAATAAAAGCAGCAACAACTGTAAATAGGATAATAAAAATTATAGTTATGGCAAGTGTATCAGGCATAATAGACTTCTTTTAAAACCGTCTCCAAAATTTCAGATAACGGGGTGGTGGATGAGCGAAGTGCCCCGAAGGGGTATTTGGGCTTCAGCCGTTCACCCCGTTAGAAGTCTCCGCAACAACATCATTGTATCCACTTCGGACATTTTACTTCTAACGGGGTTCATCTGCGAAATAGCCGAAGTGACGCTTCGCTAAATGAAATGGCAAATACGCTTCTTCATCTTCAATATCTCTAACTGAAGCCTCGCTCATCCGCCACCCCGATAGCCAAAATGTGAATGCCAAACAATCCGCTATACCTTTTTATATTCCTTACCAAGCTTATACTTTCCATTATACCTTGCTAATTCCTTCAAACCTGGCATTCAAGCGAAGCGACATTTTGGCTATCTCGTTTATATCTGACATGATGGTATATATACCTCCGATTTGGTGGTATATGTGACGTGATGTCGTATATTCCTCTTTCATATTATCTCAATAATACAAAAAAATAGATGGAAAGTCAAGAAATTTTTGCCACGAAGGCACAAAGACACAAAGATTTATTTTATATAAAAGCATTATCTGAAAGAGTTAATTGTGGGTTATGTGGGGTAGTTTTTTCTATACTTTCAAGAATAAATAAGGGGTCTGTTAAGCGGAAATATAAGGTGTTAAAATCTGAAATGTTCTTTTATTATTGCAAGCATTTCGGTGTGGATGTGCCCGTTGCTCCCGACGATGTTGCCAGTAAATATATAGCCTTCTCCACCCTCCCAGTCGGATACTTTTCCACCTGCTTCTTTTATTATAAGACTTCCAGCAGCAACGTCCCAGGGAGATAGTTTCATCTCCCAGAAACCGTCAAGTCTGCCACAAGCAGTATATGCGAGGTCAAGAACAGCAGAACCCGCCCTTCGGACACCGCTCGATTTTAGAAACATTTCTTTGAATATTTTAAGATAACCATCTATATAACTATGAGCCCTGAAAGGAAAACCTGTCGCAAGGAAACATTCACCTAACTTGCTTCTCTTTGAAACAGAAATCTTCTTATCGTTGAGAAAAGCACCTTCACCTTTCTCAGCAAAAAAAAGTTCTTTTCTTAAGGGGTCGTAGACCAATCCAAGAACAATGTTTCCTTTTTCTTCAAGAGCAATGGATATAGCAAAAAAAGGAAAAGAATGTATATAGTTTGTTGTTCCATCAAGTGGGTCAATAATCCATTTATATTCACCTTTCATCTCACCCGGAGTCGTTTCTTCTGTTAGAATATCAAAATCAGGAGTTTTCTCTTTTAAGATACGAACAATGCACTCTTCTGATTCTTTATCAACCTTTGTCACAAAATCGTTCTTTGCTTTTGTATCGATATCCAGATGAGTTAGTTTACCGAGATTTGAAAGCAGTAT
>SOKM01000033.1 GCA_004375785.1 Candidatus Cloacimonadota bacterium
GTAGTTAAACAGACCTGCAGAAGTATTATCCTCTGTCTTGAAACCGGTCCTTGAAAAACGGAAACCTAAAAGAAAAGCTTGGAAATTAAAACTATTAACAAAGATATAACGATGCTCCCTTTTTGAAAATTCATCACTTTCATCTTTTACCGCTGTCCTTTTAACATCATATGTTCCATCGCCATTTATGTCAAGCCATTCTGTCAACTCGCCTGAAAGATATCCGGTTCCCCAAATATCATCAAAACCATCACCATCCATATCAATATCCAGATCGTGAGGAACGGTACTATCTGCCAGGAGTGTCAGAAAACTTGACCTCATATCCAAACCAAATAGTGTTGGATAACCTGATATCCCAAGGACATATCTATTATCTGAAACATTCGCAATGGGTGCTTCAGTGCCCGATGAAATATTACTTAGAGTTGTATACAGACGACTTCCATCAACCTTAAAAATATCTATAGGATCCTGGACAAGGTCGAGGTCGTCTTCAAGAATAAAGGTTGACTGAAACCTGAAAGAAGTAGGTCCGTAAAGTACAGGCTGAGCAAATAAAACCGAAGAAAATAAAAAGATAAGTAATATTGATATTATTGTTTTTGTATTCACTATTCCTCCTTATTTATGCTATTTCCAATCCTCAATTTGTAATAGATTTTGTAAAAAATGTACTCATCACCTCCTTTCTTAATAAAATATTCAAAACTACATTATTGAGATGTTATTATAAGGTATTGAGTGGTTTTTGTCAAGCGTTTTTATTGAAATTTCTTAAAAAAGAATTTTTTAATTAATAAATATCTTCTCTTCTGTCACTAAAAATATTGTTCTGAGGATTCAGAAATTTATTCAATGCATCATCTGGATTTATATCTATAACCGAGATGACTTCATCGTCTTCTCCTGCCCTCAAAAGAATTCGCCCTTCTGGTGAGACTATCTGGCTCATTCCTGTAAACCGATTTTCAAACCTTCCCCTCTTCTCCATTCCTGTTCTGTTAGCAGTAATAACAAATACTCTATTCTCTAAAGCCCTTGTGACCATAGCATCCTGACAAACATCCATTACAAGGTTTGCTGAATGGCAAATAACCTGAGCACCTGAGAGTGCCAACTGCCTCATAGCCTCAGGGAATAACCAGTCAAAACATATCAGGAGTCCAACCTTTATTCCATTTTGTATTAAAAAAAATTTATAGGGTTCATATGCAGTATCAAAAATGTTTTTCTCATAGCGGTAAAGGTGTTTTTTTCGGTATATAAAATATTTGCTGTTCTCAAGATAGAGAAGAGAAGAATTATAGACCTTTTTTCCATCCCGCTCCACAAAACCACCCACTATGGACATCTTTTTCTCAGTGGCAACTTTCTTGAGAAATTTCAATGTCTTTCCATCAGGAATGGACTCACCAAATTTTATAACCTCTGCCTTTGACTTGAATGTATATCCTGTGCTAAAAAGTTCTGGCAGAACAAGGAGGTCACAAACAACATTTCCTATTATTGATTCAACCTTTTCAAGGTTCTCATCAACCTTACCAAATTCAGGATTGAACTGTAGAAACCCTACCTTCATATTATCCCTGATTATATATTAGCCACAGAAGTACACAGAAAAAAACAGATACTATTATTTGCGTTTCGGATTTACTTTTTGATTGGTAGCAGTAAGCTTCAGCCTGTGCTCTGGAGTAGCAGAGCTTGCTCTGCGCTTGAGTGTTTACCCTGTTTGATATACAATTATCTAACAGGGCGGGCAAGTTTCGCTACTCCTTACTCCCTACTGTTTTCTTAATTGGAGCAACTCCTTCATACTGAAAATGGAAGAGGAGGTTTGAATTTGGTTTGTATTCGAACCCGAACCCCTGAAACATACCACCAGAACTATTTCTTTTTATCCCTTGATTATAATAACCAATATTTCCTATAAATTTTAGTTTGGGAGAAACCTTATAAGTAAAATAGTTATTGTAAAGTGACCTTAATGAACCATTCTTTGAAGAATATAAAAAACCTATGGAATGATTCATTGAAAATTTTTTATTCTCAAAGAGCCAGGAAGGAAGAGGGTTTTTTATTGGAGTTTGTGATAAAACTAAACCTGAACAAAATAAGTGCAAAACAATAATAAAAAATATTTTTCTCATCTCATGCTCCTTTTCATTTTACAAATAATAACTCAAAAAACATTATATGTCAAGAAAAATGTCAAGAAAAAAAACAAAATTAACAGGGCTTCTTTCAATCTCTTAAAATCCCTGTTGAAAAATAGAAAAAAATGGTGTTATTTGTTATTCTGATTCTCCCCGCTAAGTTTTTTCTTTGCAAGTTGAGACCATCTGTTATTTGGATTTGCACCAACCATTTCTTTCCATATTTCCATCGCCTTATTAACTCTACCTTTCTTATAATATGATAAAGCCAGATAATACTTTGCTTCGAAAAGATTCGGTCCTATCTCCAAAGCTCTTCCAAAGAAATTGATTGCATCATTATACATCTCCCTTTCAAAATATATCAACCCGAGATAATAGTTTGCATAAAGTGATGTGCTCGCTTCCCTCCCCGACTTTATTACCTTTGAAAGATGTTCTATCGCCTCTCCAAAAATCTTTCTTTTATAACAAATATATCCAAGATTGTTCCTTGCCATCGCATCGTTGGGCTGGATACTCAGAACCTTCTGATATAGAAATAATGCATCATCATATCTTTCTGTGTACATATATGCCCAGCCAAGGAGTTTCATTACCTCTACATTATCGGGAGATTTCTTTAAGGCAACTTCAAGGACTTTTTCTGCCTGAGGGTAATCACCTGAGGCAATGTAATTCCATCCTTTATCTATTAACGTTAAGATATCTGTTTTTGATATGCTCATGGACTGAACAAAACCTTTTAGCACTTCCTCTTTCTTTGTATCTACAATCTTTTTTCTTTCATCAAGGTATTTTTTCATATTCTTCTCTATACTCTCAAGTCTTTTTCTGTATCCTGTCACAAGATTATAGACGTATTTGACTTTCTCAGTAAAAAGCGATGGTTTATCACCAGATTTCGCTTCTTTAAGTTTTCCTTTGAGTCCCAGTATTAGTTTTTCAAATGTATCCATAACTATTAAATATTAGCACACAGATATTCACAGAAATACACAAAATCTATGTTTTTCATTTCAGTGATCTTCTGTGTCATTCTGTGGCATTATACTGTTTTTATCTTGCAAAGTCTATTATTTCTTTTGCCATCTGGTTAAGCGGAATGACCTTATCTACATAACCTGTTTCAATTGCTGCCTTTGGCATACCAAAAATTACAGCTGTTGATGCATCCTCAACAAAAACCTTTCCATTCACTCTTTTGACTCCGCCTAACCCATCTGAACCATCTTTTCCCATACCGGTAAGGACAACGGTAAGAATCCTCTCTCCAAAATTTAAAACTGACCTCAGGGTAACATCACAGGACGGTCTTACACTATGTTTTTTGGGTTTTTTTGTTAAAAGAACCTTTCCTTCCCTGTTTACTTCCATATGTTTTCCTCCCGGTGCAATATAAACCTTACCCCTCAACAACAACTCATCGCCCTTTGCCTCTCTTACATCGAGTAGAGAAATCCTATTAAGTCTCTCAGCAAGGATTGGAGTAAATTGCTCTGGCATATGTTGAATAATAAGGATACAAGCATTCAGATTCTTCGGCAGGGTTGAGAGAAGAACACCAAGTGCCCTTGGTCCCCCGGTCGAAGAACATATTATGATAATCTTTGAGCGCTTGCGAGAAGGTGTGTATTTAAATGAGCAAGGTTCATATTGTGGAGGATATAATAAGTTTCCTCTTTTTATCCCTGATGCAAGAACAATCTTCTCTATGAGTTCTTCCTTTACTTCTCTTATATTAACAGAGATACTCCCGGAAGGTTTAGAAACAAAATCAACCGCTCCCAGATTGAGTGCTTCAATGGTTTCCCTTGCACCATCTTTGGTATACACACTAAGCATAACAACTGGAACAGGATGTAATTTCATAATGTCTTTTAAGAAACCAATTCCATTCATCACAGGCATTTCCATATCAAGGGTTACCACATCTGGCTCAAGAGAAGTAACCTTTTTTATACCTTCCTTTCCATTTCTTGCAGAGCCGATAACCTTTATCCTTGGGTCACTCTGGAGCATATCGGTTATCACATTTATCATCAGTATGGAATCCTCTATGATAAGAACTCGGATCTGCTCCATCAAATTTCTTTTACCCCTATCTTAAATGACCTCACAACTACCTTACCATTAGAGAGATAGAAATCAACAGACCTTCCCCAGTTTCCTCCTGTATCCCTCGCCGCAACGTTTATGGAATACCCTTCAAGAACCTCTATAGCAGCATCAATATTCTTTTGTCCAATAGAATTCTTGGCAAGCGTGGGAAACATATTCGCTCCACCAACAAGTTTTGCTATAAGTCTTTCCTTTTTTGCACCCAAATCTTCAATCCTTCTGATAAGTATTTCAATACCAGTATCGGAAAATTTTGCAAGGTTTTCGTTTCTTCTATCTGTTAACTTTGAGGGAAGAAGGAAATGATTCATCCCACCAATCTTTGCAATAGGGTCGTATAACATTACAGCAACGCATGAACCAAGTCCATAAGTGGTTAGAATATCAGGACTCGACCCTGTTGCAATATCTGCTATTCTAACCTTTATCTTTTGAGAATCCGACATTTTCTAAAAATCCTTTCTTTTGAATCAACTATGGTAAATAGTAATTTTGTTTCACCAACAAGGGTTTCCACCTTTCCAAGAACTAAGAATCCTCTCTCGTTTAATCTGTTATAAATCTTTAATAGGATTTTCTCCTGAAAAGTCCTCTTCATATAAATAAGAACATTTCTGAACAGGATTAGGTCAAGTTCTTTTAAATACATATTTTCCTCTTCAATATCGAGCTTGACAAATTTTACTTTTTCTTTTACTTTTTTCAAAACACAGAATTTCTCATCTTTCTTAAAATATTTTTTTAGAAAATATTCAGGCGTTTCGTCGAAAGCCTTATTTTCGTAACATCCAATTTGTGCGGTATTCAAACTATCTTCATCTATATCTGTCCCTATTACAGAAAAAACTACAGATGATTTCTTCTCTCTTAAAAATTCATCCAGAAGCATCGCAATAGTGTAGCATTCTTCACCAGTAGCACATCCACCACACCATATCTTTATTATGCCGCCTCTTTTTTCTTTTTCTCTCAGGAGTTGTGGCAGAACCGCCTCTTTAATTCTTCTAAAGGTTACATAATTCCTGAAGAATTTTGAAACATTAATGGTGAGGGTTTTATGTAACAAATCCTGTTCCTTTATATTTCTTTCAAGTAATCTTGCATATTCAAGATACGAATTTATTTTTATATGCCTCATTCTAACTGCAATTCTCCTCATCAACGGCCTCTCCTTATACCTTTCTGGAAAGAAACCAATCTTTTCAATTATAACTTTTTTTAAAATCTCGAACTCTTCATCCATCACTTATTTGGTCTCTTTCGTTTATTTAGTCTTTTTAGTTTATTTAGTCTTTTTAGTTTATTTAGTTTAGTTCGTTTGTAATGTTTTAACCGTTCCGCAGGAACCAATCACCGTTGTGAAACAACCAATCCCCGTTCTGAGCCATGTCCTGAGCCTGTCGAAGGATCTATTGAAGAACCATTACCGTTGCGTAGCAACATTTCTCTGGTTTACACAGTTTGTTGAGTTTACGACGCCTTACGTCTGTAGTCGTTGTTCACTTTATCCTTTATCCTTGTCCTTGCTCCCTACGCTTTGCCCTATGCTCTCTGCCTTACTCCCCTACCATCTCAATATTCTTCTTCGCTATTTCGTTTTCAGGGTCAATTTGTAATGTTTTCTTCCATTGTTCAAGTGCCTTCGGTTTCTGACCCATCTTATAATAAATATTCCCCAATTTAAGGAATATCTCCGCATCGCCAAGTCCAGCACTGGTAATCATCTCAAAGGATTTCTGTGCTGCAGGGTAAAGGCCTTTCCTGTAATATAATCCCCCCAGCCTTACTCGTGGTTTAATATAGCTGGGTGCCAGGTCAAGGGCTTTTTTGTAATTTTCTTCTGCTTCGTCAAGATTTCCCGACTTCTCTAAAATTACACCTAAATTATAATAGAGAATTGGTACGTTGGGCTCCTTTTTCATTATATATTTAATTTCATTAATTGCATTTATAAGATTTCCTGAAAGCACATCAATCAATGCAATATAGAAATGGGGTAAAATCAGCCTATCATCTATCTTAAGTGCCTGCTCAAGGAAAACCTTGGAAGCCTTAAAATTACCTTTCTTAAAAAGAATAATAGCCATATTTAATTTAGGAGTTCCTGACGATTTTATTCTTGATGCCTTTTTAAAACACTCCATTGCCGCATCTACCTTATCCTTAGCATCGAGTACATATCCAAGATTATTTTCGAATATTGGATTTTCTGGAGGCTCTTCTATGAGTTTGCGAAGTATGTCCTCTGCTTCCTTGTAATTCTTTGTTTTTGTAAGGATGATGGAGAGATAAAATCTTGCTTCACTATTTTTGGCATTCAACTTAATGATATGTTTGAATTCTCTTTCTGCTTCATCGTAGAGATGGGTACTTAAAAAAGCTACACCAAGGTTCAGATGTTCTGTTACCTTTTCAGAAATACTCTGAGACGATACTCCCTCTATAATAGAACAGAATCCTTTCTCCACAAGTGAAGATACTACCTCATTTGTGTCAAATCTATCAAAGGGTGAAGATTCAATAATAACTTCAAGTGTTTTCTCTCCATCAAGCAAAGAATAAACCCTTTTTTCGTTATTATTAAGACTTTCAATCTCATCTGGAGTTGCAGTAGGTTTGAGAATTGATATGTCCCTGATAATGTCAAGAGAAACCACTGAAAGTTCATCAACCTGCTGTGCACTTTCCAATAGCAGACTCTCTGGATTGATTGCAATTATCTCCTCTTCGACTCCAGAAAATCTTGGTTCAAAATTAAAATAACCATTCTCCCAGGTCATCATTATAAATATTGTCTCCTTTATCTGCTGTATTAAGTATTTAAGAAGAGTCTCTTCTCTAACATATTTTTCTTTTAATAATATTGTTCCTATTTTTTCACCCGTTACTTTTTGTATATTAAGTGCTTCAGAAAGCTGCTCTTCGGTCATTTCACCAGAAATCACCAGAAGATCCCCTATTCTATTCTTTCTGTTTATTAAATAACTATCGACAATTTTACCGTTCAAAAAAGTAATAGAACCGAAATGTCCCTTTTCTGTCACAGTTAAAACACCTGTTTTCTGCCCCATTGAAAGGAGTTGAATCACATCTGGAAGGCTTGCTTCTTTTAATGATCCTTTTATTGCCATAGTATCATCTTAAACCTGACTGAAATCCTCAAAGATTCTTTCGTTCAAGTATGGCCACTTGATATCAAGTTCAGAAAGTAAAATCTTCTCATCAGGGGCAGCTTGAACTTCTTCCTTTTCTCTCTCCGCTTCATCAACAAATAAAGGTTGTTTGATATCAAAAGCATCAGAAATATTTTCTATTGTGAGTTCACGATTCTTTTCCACAACTTCCTTCATTATTTTCTCGACACTATTTTGTATATCTATAAATTTTCCCGTAAGGTTTTTGCTGAGGAAACTCATTATTTCATCCGACAAAGGAATTTCTCTATGACCAAAAAAATTAGTGATTATTTCTTTTTTATCTTCCTCATCGAGTGGTCTAATAGAGATTACATTTCCTCGTAAAAAAATTTCTTTAAGCTTATCTTCCAAGTCCAATGTTTCAGGAGGCAATGTGGACGATATAATCAAATTTTTCTTCTCCTTACTAAAATCTTTTAGAATCGCGAAGAAAAGTGATTTTGTTTCTTTATCATTCAATACATTCTCAATATCATCAAAGAAGATGGTTTCCATCCCACTAAGTTTTTTAACACACCTCTTTTTAGTCTCTCTATCAGAAAGGTTTTTTATCTCAAAAGTTAAAAAATCTGATGGAATATAGGAAATTATCTCTTCCGGATTTAATGACTGCATCTTTTTTGTAAAAGCCATTAAAAGGTGAGTCTTTCCACACCCATCATCTCCATAAATATAAATCGGAGAATCCATTTTTTGTCCTTTTGGCAGTCCCTTTTTCAAAATCTCAAATGCTTCTCTGTTTGAAGGTAAAACAACAAAATTCTCATAGGTTGGGCTGCTATCAAGGAATCTATAGAATTCTTCCTTTCTTCTCTTTCTTTCTTCAACCCTTTCAAGTGCTTTTTCTATATCTGAAATAGCATCCGGGTCAAAAAGGCTCTTCTCAAAATACTCCTTATCTCCAGGAGTAGTTATCTTATCCAACTCGCCAAATCTTCTCTGTAGTTCAATGAGTCTTTGAACATCGGATGTAAAAGAGCCAAATGTCTGTATAACAACATCTAAGGGCTCGTTGATCGCTTTTTCTAATCTTCTAATATTAAACCCTTTCATTTTCCAGATATAAAGTTTTTGCATATATTCTTCTTTTATTGCTCCTGCACCATTTCGCCCGGTTGTAGATTCAACTAAACCTTCCTTCAGATCCTTAACAAAATCAAAAAATTCGGAATCTTTCTGTAGAAGTTTTGATTGACTCCGTGCTGCTTCCACTATCTCCTCCAGACCAAAACTATCCCTCACAATCTCAACGGTAAGCTCCTTTGTTACATCTTTGAGAAGGTCAAGCTTCTTAAGCACAGTTTCAATCTCTCTGATATCGTTAAAGGGTTGAACGGAAAGGAATTGAATTACATCATCATTCAGTGTAATTCCAAAATCTCCACTTATCATTTTGAACACCCTGGCAACAAGCTCCGAGTCGGGTCTAAATATAGGAACACTAAGTCCCCTCTTAATGAGAGAAACAAGCTGTTCTGATAAACCTATTTCTCCTGGTGGGAGAACAGATGTTATATAAACCTGGTTTTTTTCTGCAATAAAAGATTTAATGAAATTATACAAATCCATTCCCTTCTTCACCTCATCCGGTAAAAGATGGATGTTTTCGAGAATCAAAACATAACCTGCAGTTTCTGGAATGGATTCAAGTTCCAAAGCATCTAAATAGAGAACGTCTTTTTCTTTGAGAGTCTCTTTTACTGAACTCAAGAGATGCGTTTTTCCAAGCCCTTTCTTTGAATAAATAAAGAGTGGATTTATATCAATGCCAAGCGATTTCAGTGTTCTTTTGACTGAAAGATATGCAAGTTGATTGGCTCTTCCAATAGCAAAATTTTCAAAAGAGTATTTTCTTTCTATCATCTATT
>SOKM01000043.1 GCA_004375785.1 Candidatus Cloacimonadota bacterium
AACGCTTGCTCCCTCCGTATTACCGCGGCTGCTGGCACGGAGTTAGCCGGAGCTTTTTCTGAAAGTACTGTCATCTAAAAGAATTATTGGTTCTTTTGGACTTCATCCTTTCCAAAAGGAGTTTACAACCGGTAAGGCCTTCATCCTCCACGCGGCGTCGCTGCGTCAGGCTTTCGCCCATTGCGCAAATTTCTAGCCTGCTGCCTCCCGTAGGAGTCTGGGCAGTGTCTCAGTCCCAGTGTGGCCGATCACCCTCTTAGGCCGGCTACCTATCGTAGTCTTGGTGAGCCATTACCTCACCAACAAACTAATAGGACGCGAGCTCCTTACCAAGTGATAACTTAAATCAGAGGTCATCTTTTATCACAGGTAAAATACCTGCGACAATATGGGGTATTAGTTCCGCTTTCACTGAATTATCCCCCTCTCGGGAGCAGATTACTCACGCGTTACTCACCAGTTCGCCACTCTTCGTAAAGCAAAAGCTCTACGAAGCGTTCGACTTGCATGGCTAAGACACGCCGCCAGCGTTAGTCCTGAGCCAGGATCAAACCCTCCGAAGAAATAAAAATATAACTCTAATTCTCAGGTAATGCACGCTATTCATTTTTCAAAGAACTATTTCTAATATATGATAAATTCTTTAATTTGTCAAGAGTTTTTTTAAAGATTTTCAAAAAAAATTTCAAAATATTTGATTACACAAATTAAGAATTAACGAAATCAAGGAGCAGTGGGGTCAGAGACCCTTTCTATTTTTGCACCAAGTTTTTTCAGTTTTTTTTCTATATGGTCGTAACCCCTATCTGTATGATATATTCTCGATATATGGGTCTCACCTTTTGCGACCAATCCCGCAAGAATAAGTGCAGCTGATGCTCTTATGTCCGATGCCATAACTGGTGCACCACTGAGTTGTTTCACCCCCTGTATAATAGCAGTATATCTATCTATCATTTTTATATCAGCACCTAACCTTATTAATTCAGGGACATGCATAAATCTATTTTCAAATATTGTCTCTACTACTGTGCTATTACCCAGTGTTACAGAGAGTAATGCTACCATTAGGGGTTGCAGGTCTGTTGGAAATGACGGGTATGGTGCAGCGTGAATTGAAAGAGGTTTTACTGTTTTTGGAGGAGATACTCGTATATTATTTTTATCCTCGTGAATCCCTACACCGTATTCTCTAAGTAAGGTAAGAAGTGCCAGGTTGTGTTCTGGAAGGCATTTATTTACAGTTACGTTACCTTTTGTAATTGCAGAAGCGAGAAGGAATGTGCCTGTTTCTATTCTATCAGGAATAATACTATAGTCTATTCCTTTAAGTTTTTTCTGTCCTTTTATTTCTATGATGGGAGTTCCCATTCCTTTAATCTTTGCACCGCATTTATTAAGAAAGTTGGCAACATCAATTACCTCTGGTTCCATTGCCGCTTCTTCTATTACAGTTATTCCTTCTGCGAGGGAAGCTACCATCATAACATTAATTGTTGCTCCTACACTCGGTCCATGCGGTCCTTTCAACATTATTCTATGTCCTTTGAGTTTTTTTGCCTTACAGGAAACATAGCCATGTTCTATCTCTACTTTTACTCCAAGGGCCGTAAGTCCTTTTATGTGAAGGTCAACAGGTCTTGTTCCAAGGGCGCAACCACCCGGGAGTGCAACCTTTGCTTTTTTAAATCGAGCAACAAGAGGTCCGAGAATATAATATGAAGCACGCATTTTTTTTATCAATTCATATGGTGCATTAGTTGAAGTGATGCTCGATGAATCAATTGTTAGTGAATCATCCTTCCAAAAGTAGTTGCACCCTATTGTTTTCAGAACTTTTAGCAAGGTGAATACATCACTCACCTTTGGAATCCTTTTAATAACAACGGTTTCTCCAGTTAATAAACTTGCCGTAATGATAGGGAGGGCAGCGTTCTTTGCACCACATATTTCAACGTGTCCTTTAAGAGGGATTCCTCCTCGTATTATAAATTTTTCCATTCTTAATTTTCCTTTCTTAGAAGTTAACTATTCAGCCGCGAAGGCACTAAGACTCCAAGATTATCAAATAATTCTTCTTTTTCTGTTACTAAAGAAAGTATAATCAATATAGGAGAGAGAAAATTAATTTTAATGCTTATCTGCTTAACTCAAATTTTAATATTTTGCCTGAAAGGTTGTCATTGCGAGGAGCGAAGCGACGTGGCAATCTCATCTTTAAATAATGAAATTTTAAATAGTTAACAGCGAGATTGCTTCGCATTTGTGAAGCAAGAAGAGACACTCGCAATGACACTCTTGTGATATTGGGAGTTAAGCAGATAAGCATTTTAATTTTTATTACAAACAGGGATTTTAAGAGACTGTAAGAGATAGGATGTATCTAACAGGTGATTCTGTAATTAAGTTTTTTTTAGAAAGATGAGTGATTGACAAAGAATTTCATTTACGAAAGTAGAAATGAAAGCCGGTGCAAGTTGCACCGGCAAGGATATTTTGAACCATAGCACGCATAGAAAGATTAAGAACCCATTTCTTTTACTTTCTTTTTAAGAGCTTCTATCTTTCGCTCGAGTGCGAGTTCTTCTTTTCTCTTGGCTTCTACCCTCTGTGATAGGATTATCTCTTCCCTTCTCTTTTTAACAATTCTCTGCGTTAATTCGAGTTCCTCCCTTTTCATCTCTTCCACATCACCCGCAGAAACCTCTGTGGTCGCTGTTTTAGTTTCTGCCTTAACCTTTATTTCTTCGAGCATGGCTCTTATGTTCTCAATTTCTTTATCTTTCGAAGCAAGTTGATTCTTTAATTCATTAGTCTCAGGAGAGGAAGAGATTACCTCCTTCTTTTCTTCAAGTTTTGTAAGTTCTGCTTGTTTTTCATCTATGCTTTTCAGTAGTTTTGCTTCTTCTGTTCTTAACTTTGAAACCCTTTCACTCGTGACAGTTTCGTCTCCTGTGGTTTCTTTCTTCTTTTTTGAGATATCAGTAAGTTCCTTCCTTAATTTATCGATATTTGATTCGAGTTCTTCTTTGTTCTTTTTAAGTTTTTCCACCTCTTCCTTTGAAATTGTAAAACCGGTAGTTTTGACAGGTGCAGTGGTGCCAACTGCTCCGACTATAGAGAGAATTACACCGATAACAGCAGCTAATAAAAATAATATTTTAGGTAGGCTGTCGGCTGTTTTTCCTGTTACGCCTATCCATGGATTCTTTAATCCAAGATGTATTTCTCCAATTCTTATGTCATCGAGCATTATAGGTGATGCAATATCATAAATTTCTTTTTCCCCTTTTTTAATTTTCTGGATTAGGTTTTTCTTGTCTCCAAGAGGTTCTAATCCCTGTGGTTTATAATCCTGAAGTATCTGAGTAGAATCCGGGTGTGAAAGAATTTTCCCGTCTTTATTAATGACGATAAGGTAATCAAAACCACTGATTTTTCCCTTTATGTCTGACAAATACATTTCAAGTAGAAAATTATCATTGTCAATCACAGGGTCAATAATTGAATGTGCAATGTTAGTATTCAGAGAAACCAGGGTTTGTTCCCAGATTTTCATTCCAGGGCTCTCGGTTGATGAGCTGGATTGTTTAATGGAAAGAAATCCAATTGCAGTAAAAATTATAACGACTATAATTCCTGTAAAAAGGGATTTTTTATTCATTTACTTTTCCCTTTCTTCTTTTTCTTCATTGCGAAATTACATATTGTTGTTTTTCCCGGTGCAATCCTTACCTTCTTCTGTTTCCAGTAGTAACCAGGTGCAGTTGACCTTACCACATAAATGCCAGAGGGTAGCGTAATTTTAAAACTACCTGTTTTTTCAGAAGAGATGATACTGCCAAGTTCACTGCCCGGGAATGAGACGACTGCTTTGACTGGCTCTGCAGTTGTTTTATTCCAGGCTTTTCCTGTGAGAGTCCCCACTGCTTTTACTGCTCTTTCTTCGACAACCGCCTGGGTTGTAGCATAACCTCCAAGCGCAAACCTCGGAAAGAGTGCTTGCATTCCGCCCAACCTGTGTTCAAGTTTCACTGCAGCAAGGCATACCCTGAAATAGGGAGAACGATACTGGAGTCCAATATTAAAATCTCTTCCGTCAAAATCTAACATAGGACCGAATCCTTGAAAGAAATCAAAATTCGCACCCCAGAACATACCAATTGCGTCATTATGTTCTGTATCACTGTAGATATCCGTATTGAAATATCTGCTTCTTGAACCATATCCAACGAATCTTCCCCTTCCTATCCCGAGATGGTATTCGCCCCAGGAGCCGAAGGATTTGCTCATCACTAAGTAGGCAGAGAACTGTTCACTATCTCTTCGCGGATAGGTTGCATCATCACCCCATCCATTTCTCTGATCTTTAACATGCTCTTCCCCTTCATCTTCAATCACATCGCCACGCCCTACCTCTGTTATATATCTAACATAGGTGATATTTTGGATCCCGAAAGCAAGTGCGGGGACATTCTCAGTTTCATTAGTAAGTAGATAGGTGAGGTCTAACACATAATCTCTGAAGGTGAACATTGAGAGTGCAGCTTCTGCTTTTCCCATAATTCCGTAAGAGACAGACATATCAAAATCTGCTGGTTTTTTCTCCCAGATATTTCGAGAGGTTGATGTTACAGAACCATTCATACTAAACTTCCAGACCTTTGCAGGAAGGATATATGCTGTTGGAATATCTATAAGTCCCGTTGTTCTATTAAATTCAGCACTTAGTTGACCACATAGAGCGATTAAAATAATGAGAGAGAGAAAACATATAGAAAACCGTTTCATTTAATACCTCCTTTTTTAATTTTTTGTTTTTTTGTCCTTTCTTCTCTGCCGTAATCATAATAATGATATGCAGAATAATACCCGCCATAGAGGTGGTCGATACGACTGAATCGTATTTTATTGATGACGGCACCAAGAATTTTTCCTCCTACATTCTCAATGACTTCTTTTACATCATAAACAGCATTTCTTTTTGTTTTTTTTGCCTCAACTACAAGGAGAACGCCATCGATAATCCTTGAGATTACGACTGCATCTGTTACCACCATTATGGGGGGAGAATCAAGAAGAACAAAATCAAAATTCTTTTGAATTGTATAGAGAATACCTTTCATCCTTTTTGATTCAAGTAGGTCTGTAGGATTTGGTGGTATGTCACCGGCAGTAATTAGAAAAAGATTTTCAATGGAAGTTTTTCTGATAATGTCTTTTGTATTCATATCAGGATTGATGATTAAATCTGTGAGTCCGGGTTTGATGTTCACATTAAATAATTTGTGAAGAACAGGTTTTCTTAAATCAGCGTCAATAATAATTGTTTTTAATCCTCGTTGACTCAAGGTAATTCCCAGGTTTGCCGCGATTGTAGATTTTCCTTCCTTTGCAATTGTGCTTGTAATGAGAAGAGACTTGAGGGGGGTATCATGATTAAAATATTGAAGGTTTGTTCTTAGAGATCTGTATGCTTCTGAAACGTTGGATCTCGGGGCGTAATGTGTAAGCAGTAACCTTCTGCTATCTGCAATTTTTCCGTTATCACTGTATTTTTCTGTAAATTCTTTATGGTTTACATAGGGAATAATTCCCAGGGTGGGTTCGCCAATATGTTCCTCAATATCCTTGGGTTCCTTTATTGAAGTATCGAGATATTCACTGAAAACTGTAAATACTAAACCAATACCAATACCTACAAGAAGAGCAAAAAGGATATTCTTTTTCTTGTTTGGTCTGATGTGAAAAGAGGGGGCATATGCCTTATCAATAATCTTGACATTTCCCAGCTGTCCTGCCTCTGTTATCTTGGTTTCTTCGTATTTTTCCATTAACATTTCGTAGATGTTATCATTAATCTTGTATGCTCTTTCAAGTTGTGCCAGTTTGAGTTCTTTAGAAGGGAGTTTTAAGAATTGATTTTCATAGGAACTTCTAATTTTTCCAACTGCAGACTTTCTTGCTTCAATAGCGACTATCTCAACTTCAAGACTCGCTATCTCTTCTGCTATCTTCTGATTCCGTGCGAGAAGATTACCCTTTTCCGAATCTGAGGTTATTAGTTTCGTGACCTCTTTTCGGAGTTGCGTCTTTGTATCCTCAATGCGGGATTTGATTTTTTGCATCTTTGAGTGTTCGGCTGTTAATCCCTGAAGAAGATAGTTGGAATATTCAGTCTCAAATTTTATCAGTTTTTCCCTCAGGTTCATTATCAAAGGGTTTTGTGTCTCTGTTATGTCTTCTACCATATTCTTCTGATTTTGCTGATACTTGTTCTTCAGGAAATCCAATTTTTTCTTTTTTGTCAGGTAATCTGTATTTGCCTGGTTATATTGATTGTCAAAGCTGGATAGTTTAGAAGAGAGTGCTTGAGCCTCAGTAGAAAGTGAGAAAACCCTGTTCTTCTCTTTGAAAATCAGAAGAGAATCTGCTGACTGTTTCAGGTTGTTTTCGACAATCTTAAGTTGTTCTTCAAGAAATTTTCTTACTTCACTGACTGCACTTCTTGCTGTAATTCGAGCCTGTTCTAAAAGATTTTCCGCCATTACATTTGCAATCACTGCTGCTTCTTGAGGGTTTGTTGAATGGACAAGGATATTAACAATATCTGTTCTTTCAACCGGTTTAATAATTATGTTATAGATTAAAAAAGTGACAGGGTTAGGGTTCTTAAATATAGGTAGGTCTTCATTGCCATGTTCCTCTTTGATTTTGTCAACTACCAACCTAAGATTGATCCTTGACTTTAGTATATGTGTCTGGTTTTTAATATAATTATCCCTCGCTCCAGTATACCCCCATGGAGAAAGAAATGTATTGCCTTCGGGAGCCTGCTGAATGAAAACTTTGGTAGATGCCTCATATATTTTAGGGGAGTTGAGTGTATAGATGATTGTAAAGATGAGTGTAGCACCTATTGATGTCCCTATTACCAATCTTCTCCTCCACAATACCTTCAGGTATGCAATAATATCAATGTTCGTATCTTTTTCTTCTATCTTCTTATGTTTCATCTTCCGAAAATCTGGTAATAGATTACTATGACCATGCTCATCTGGGTGATAAATCTAACAAAGTTGCTTAATGAGTAAAATTTTGAGGGTATAACCTCGATGATATCTCCAGGTTTTAATCTAACCTTTTCTTTATCTCCATGAAGCAGTGATTTTTTTAGATTTACAGAAAAGAGAGAATCCTTCTCAGTTCCTTTTCTTATGACTTTTATTCTCGAAAGATCTGCATTTTCGGTTGGACCACCAGCAAGTGAAAGCAAAATGACGATGTCACTGTTCTCAGGAAGAGAATATAGACCAGGTCTTTTCACCTTTCCCCAGATTTGGACCTTCATCAGTAACTCATCTCCTTCGCCGAGATATATATAATAATCGCCAGATAGTGAGGATTTTTCGATTTCTTTTTCACCATAAAGGGACTGATTCAAAGATAATAATAACAAAATGAGTAAGGTTAAGTTCTTCATATTCTACATAGTTATAAGTTTGAATATTATATACAAATAATGTTCTTTTGTCAAGCAAAAAAATTAAGTTAGAGAAAAACTTTTTATAAAGTAAGAACTCTTAATTAAATGTTCCATTTTTTTTATTTCATAATAATCATTTTCTTTGTTAAAGTCCTCTCATTTACAGTCAATTTATAGTAGTAAATACCAATAGAAACAGAGTGATGATTATCATCGCTGCAGTCCCAGTAGACAGTCTTCCGCCCGGCGTTCTCATTAGAACTCTCTATGAGTGTCTTTACTAATCTTCCAGATATGTCGTAGATTCTTAATCTTACAGGACCCTTTCTTGTTGTTGTGTAAGATATAGCTGTCTTTCCACCCTTAACGGGGTTAGGGATATTCTGGGAGAGTTCAAAAATGAGAGGTGTTGACTTTGCAGGCTTTTCAGAAACACCTGGCTGGGGATTATCTACATCAATCATAAAAATGCGGTTTTGCGCTTCATTTGTTGCTAACCATAAAACTGGCGTCGGGTGGAGTGTGGATTGCCAGTCATAAGCAAGGCTGGCAATGTTATTAAAAGAAAAAGACCTGAGGGGGGCTCCTGTTGTAGCATCTATCTCCCAGACCATATTACTGTTCCAGCCACCAAGCCAGAAGGTATTATTGTAAGGGTCATAGCTCAAACCTCGCTGAGAGATATATGTCCATGCTGGATCACCAAGCGAGTCCAGCAATGCTCCATTTGAAATTTCAAACTTGTATATCTTGTTTGAACCACCAACTGCAAGGACCCAGAGTTCTCCATCAGCCCACCACTCGCTGATATCACCCGGTGAGCTTGTACCAATATAGAAAAAGAAAAGGTAACCAGAACCGGCAATCTCATAGCACATATTTGACGCATATTCGCTTGCCCAGAGATTAAACTCATGTCCAAGTCCCCAGGTTTGATTGTGTGGTAATGAAAAGGAGGTTATAAGTGATGGACCAGTTGGATCAATTACATATAGAGTATTGTTAAACATATTAACCAGATATAGATAGGTGCCATCCCATGTAATTCCTGCATTGTCATACCCATCACCAGGCACACCAATAGATGTGAGGTCGATGGTCATAAGAATATCGCCGAGTACTCTACCATCATCAATATTCTCCTGGATAGGAGAAGGATTTAGATTAACCTTTGCATCAGCGTCATAAGTAGTTTTTTCTACGATTGGATTTTTTGTTTTATGTTCTGTGTTAGCTTCAATGGACATAAAAACAAGGGCTAAAACAGAACAGAGTGTTACAAGAAAAATCTTCCTTTCCATATTTTCCTCCTCGTTTATTTTTGACATTTACATATTATATTTTTTTCATTTGTTTGTCAAGCAAAAAAACTCAAAAAGATTACTTCCTTCAACATCAGTCTACAAATTGGTTAGGGGGAAGGTAAAAAAGGCTTGACTTTTTCTTATTTTATTGCTATATTAAACTGAGTCTTCTGGGCTCGAAAGATTTATAAACTGGGGGCGAATGGTCTCGACAGTGGTATGGGGACTGATGGTTGCATGCCGAGGTGCCACAACCTCGTAAAAAGTGGCAAAAATTTAATTGGCACAAGCCAAGTTGCATTTGCTGCATAAACGCAGCAAACATCTTCCAGGACTTTGTCTATCGGGTTTTGTGAAGGTGACGGATTGATAGACTGGTTCTTCTGAGTTATCCCAGTCAGAAGGATAAGATTTTATGGGACTATGCCTTTAGTGAATCCTATTCGGAGGAGTCCTTAAGGTGAAATTAAAGCCCGAAAAAAGCATGTAGTAGCTGTCAGTTTAGTACTACTGGACGTGGGTTCGATTCCCACCGCCTCCAC
>SOKM01000317.1 GCA_004375785.1 Candidatus Cloacimonadota bacterium
CCATCTTCGATAGACTGCATTTTATAAGGACTCAATTTATCTCAATGTTTTTCTGTGAAATTCTGTGGCTATTGTTTGTTTTTTGCTATTTTTTCAAGTTCCTTCTTTGCTTTCCTAGTAAACTTTCCTCTTTTTTTACTCAAGTCTTCAAAAATCTCTTCCGCTTCAATTTTTCGTCCAAGTTTTTTATAACATAGCGCCAGTGTGAATCTTGCCTCATCCTTGTAAGAAGATGAAGGGTAATTCTCGAGAAGGTCAAAAAGATATATTTCTGCACTCTCAAAGTGTCCGAGTTTATAATATAGTTTACCATTTTCCAATTCCTTCTTTGAAAGTTTGTCAAAACATTTCTCTTGTATTGTTTTTGCTTCACCAATCCATTCACTTTCAGGAAAACGAACAGTAAACTTGTTTATAATCTTTAGTGCCTCCTCAGTTCTTTTCTGATCAAGGTAATATTTAGGCGATGTTTTGTAATATGTTAAACCCAACTTATAACTTGCATCATCAAGAAATGGGCTTTCCTGGAAATTTTCGATGGTGAATCTATATTCAACAATAGCATTTTCGTAATCTTTTGTATTGAAATATGATTCTGCAAGATAGAATTGAGCCTCATCTATGAGTTCGCTCCCCGGATGTTCAAAGACGAGTTTCTTAAATCCTTCGATAGCACGTCCGTATTTTTTCTCATCAAAATATTCTTTAGAAATCCTAAATAACTCTTCCGTCGGCAGTTTGAGTTTTATCGTTTTTTTTGAACAATTTAATACAAAAAGACAAAGAACAATTGCAAAGATTTTTATCTTCACCATTCCCCCCTATTAAAAAGAGTAAGAACTTCTATCTTCTTTTTTGCCAATAAAGCAATCTTGCTCTTTTGGAACCTATCCAATTTTACAACCTCTCTGTAACATTGCACTGCATTACTATAATTACCAATCTCTGAATATATTTCTCCCATAAGGAAATAAGTGTCATCGACAAGAATCTTAGGAGAATTTATTTCTATAATTTTTTCACAGTAAACCAGAGCCGAATCGAGCTCCTTCAAGGAAAAAAAATCCTTTGCAAGTTTGTAAGAGAGCTTTCCTTTTCTATAAAGTATGTCAGGGTTTATGTCACTACCAGATACTTCTACAGCCTCCTTGAACATCCCAATTGTTTCATATATATCCATCAATTCAATCTTGGCTTTCGTTAAAGTGCGTTTATCAGTGATGTTATCAATTCCCCTCTCAAAAAATTCCTTTGCCTTTATAAGATCGTTTCTGCTGTAATAGTAGTGCCCCATGGTGTAAAATCCCTTACCAAGATTATATTCACTTTCTATACCGAGGAGGGATGTGTATGCTTTTACTGCAAGGTCGATTCTTTTTCTTTTTTCGAATCTTTCTGCAGTATAAAGATAGGCTGTAATGAGACTATCTTTAAATGTTGGATATCTTTTAAATAGATTTTTGAATATTTGGTCAGCCTTATCAAATTCAAATAGAGCAATGTATGACTTCCCGAGGAGAAAATCAATATTTGCGGTTCTCCTGGAAGGTTTTATCGTTTCAAGTGTCTCTATTACCCTTTTGTATTGACAGTTAGCGAAATATTCTCTTGCCTTCTTACCTTTATTGGCTATCTCACCATAGCAACCAGTAAGGGGAAAAAAAGCGATAATAAGATAGACAATTAAATTGAAATTTTTTTTTACATCCATTTACATTCTTTCAACAATTATGAAGATTTTTCTCTTCTTTCTTCATCCTTTACAAACAAATCTCTAACCTATCTAAAAAGGTCGCCTAGTCCCTTCAACGGCTCGCGTACATCATGTTTTATCTCTTTTCCTTCTGTTTCACTTATATTCCTTTTCTTTTTCTCAACTGTAATCTCTTCAATGTCAAGTTCCTCCCAATTTTTGTTGAGTACCTGTAATTGTGCTTCAACAAGTGCCCTAAATTGGGCAACAAAAGTATCTCTCAGAGTCTTTAAGGAGGTGATCTGGGAACGAATACTATTTACCTGTGATCTGGCTTCTTCCAATATGTGGTCAGCTTGAATTCGAGCGTTTCTGAGTATGAGCTCGGATTCCTTTTCAGCATTCCTCCGCAATTCATCTGTTGTTTTCTGTGCACTCGTCAATGTGTTCTGTAGAGTTTTTTCCATTCTTCGGTAATCCTCTATCTTGGAATCAAGATCACGCAGTTGTTCCATATAGATATTATTCTCTTTTATGAGGTCTTCCATCTCTTTTGCTATCATTTCAAGAAAGACATTTACCTCGTTTTTGTCGAAACCTTTAAATGTAATCTTGAATTCCTGTTTTCTAACATCAAGCGGAGTTATCTTCATATCTTACCCCCTTTCGAATTGCAGGTTTAGTACCTATACTGGGATATGGCTTATTTCTAATCGCTTATGGTAGCATCAAAAATATCATTTGTATATTCTATTTGCATTAGCTCTATCAAGCCTTTCTTTTTTTCTTATTCTCACGCGTAACCAATGGCTATCTGCCATTTGCTATTTGCCAATCTTTGATTTTGTGGAGGCGGTGGGAATCGAACCCACGTCCAGTAGTACTAAACTGACAGCTACTA
>SOKM01000307.1 GCA_004375785.1 Candidatus Cloacimonadota bacterium
CATAAAATATTATAAAATCAAGAAAAAAACGCAACATTATTGTTCTTTAAACGAACGAAAGGTTTTAAAAGTTCCAGACATACTGTCAAACCCTGCTTACAAATCTGTGGCTAAACTCAAAACACGAAATTACGAAGTTGATTTTGTTTTTCTTGTTGACAAAGAAGACTGTGCTTGCTATAATTTATCTATGTTTATACTCTACAGATATTTTGTAAGAGAACATATGATGCCGTTTTTTCTTGCACTTATAGTTCTAACCTTCATTTTAATAATGAATAGAGTTTTCGAACTCGTTTACAGCATAGTGGGTAAGGGACTGAGCCCATACATTGTGCTCAAGGTGTTTGTTCTTAGCCTTCCTTTTATAATTGCCCTTACCGTTCCTATGGCAGTTTTGGTTGCAGTAATTACTGTTTTTGGAAGAATGAGTCAGGATTTTGAAATCATAGCACTAAAATCGGGTGGTATTAACCTTTATAAACTTGTTATACCTGTTCTTATTACAATGATTCTTCTGAGTATGGGAATGGTTTATTTTAATAATCACATACTTCCTGAATCAAATCATACAGTAAAGAACCTACTTATAGATATCAATGAGAAGAAACCTGCATTAAGATTAAAAGAGGGTATCTTCACGAGCCCATTCAAGGGATATGATATATACATAAGGAAGATAGACCAGAGGGCATCCATTCTTTACGATATTCTGATCTATGAGAGTAAAAAAGGGCTGATTACCAAGGTGGTTGTCTCAGATAGTGGAGCGATGTCAACAAATCAGGATATGATTATTCTGACCCTTTTGGATGGTGAAATGCATGAGATTGACCCGAAAGACCCACTCCATTACAGGAAACTTTCCTTTAAGAAACACATAATTACATTTCCCATAGATGATGAATTTGTTGAAAAGGAGCGTTCTTACAGAAGTGACAGGGAATTAAGTGCAAGAGCAATGAGGCAAAGGATAAAAACCATTGAGGAGGAAATAGAAAAACTCAAAAAAGAAGATAGTGCAGCAAAGAAGGATGTGAAAAGAAGGATTAAAATAAAAAGGAAAGAGATTAATCGATACGCGGTTGAAATACAGAAGAAATATTCTATTCCCTTCGCCTGTGTCGTTTTCCTTTTTCTCGGTGTGCCTCTTGGGATAAGGACGCGAAAAGGTGGAGTAGCAGTTGCTACCGCAGTCAGTATTTTATTTTTCGTTGTTTACTATATGTTTCTTGTAGCTGGAGAAGAACTTGCTGATAGAGGGTACGTATCACCAATCTGGGCGTTATGGCTACCCAATATTGTCTTCTTTGTTATCGGAATCATTCTAACACAGAGGGAAATCTATGAAAACAGTTTCCACTGGCTCACAAAGATTTTTAGAACAAGAAGAAAGAGTTCAGCCACTAAGGCACAAAGGCACAAAGGAGAAATATGATTTTTAAACCACAACTAAAAACAGAAACAGTTCAGCCACGAAGGCACGAAGGCACAAAGGATGAATATTAGTTATAGACCACAAGCAGGAAAAAAAGAATTATTTGATAATCTTGGTGTCTTGGTGTCTTTGTGGCAAAACAATTGTAGACTATAATGAAAATACTTGACAGGTATCTCTTGAGAGAGTTTTTAAAGGCACTTTTTTTTATCCTCTTAGCATTTATTTTTATATTTGTTATTGTTGACCTTTTTGATGACCTTTCGAAGTTTATAGAAAAGAAGGTAGCCATATTTGATATTTTTCTCTTCTATCTTTATCAGGTTCCTTCCATTGCTGTTCTGGTATTTCCTGTTGCAATACTGCTCTCTCTATTTTTCTCACTCGGGATGATGGCAAAACATTTTGAAATTCTTGCATTAAAAGCAAACGGGATTAGCCTTAATAGGATATTTTTAACCTATTTAATAGCTGGATTTGCAATGAGTTTTTTTGTAATCCTTGTGAATGAAATTGTTGTCCCTTATGCAAATGAGAAGATGCGGGCCCATAAAAGAACAAAGATAAATAAACTTACTGCTATTGATTACAGGTTTCAGAATAATCTTAAATATCTCGGAGAAAATGGTTACACTTATTCGATAAAAACTTACGATGGAAGAAAAAAGGAGATAAGGAGAGTGAGCGTCTTAAAGTTTAATGAGCATCATAAACTTGTCAGGAGGATTGATGCCAAAAGGGCGATCTGGAAAGACGGTGTCTGGGAATTTCAGGACGGTTATGTAAGAATATTTACGGATTCGCTCAATCAAAGAGTGATTAGATTTAAGAGTAGAAAGTTTCACGAATTAAAAGAAAAACCGAAAGATTTCTCAAGGAGGGTAAAATCGCTTGAGGAGATGAAGTACACCGAAGTGAGAGCCTATATAGAAAAATTAAAAAAGACAGGTAAGAACCCTTCAAAAGCCTTTATTGAACTCTACACAAAGATTTCATTCCCCTTCGTCGCCTTCATTATTATCATTCTTGGGGCTCCCTTATCAGCAGATACGATAAAAAGTTTACTTGCCCTTGGTTTTGGACTCTCACTCCTTATAAGTTTTATATATTGGGGGTTTTTACAGGTTTCTAAAGCTTATGGTATAAAG
>SOKM01000186.1 GCA_004375785.1 Candidatus Cloacimonadota bacterium
CAAAAAAGAAAATCAACAGGGATTGAAAGAGAACTTAAGAGATATGTAGAAAAATTAATAAATATTCTTTAAATCTCTTAAATTCCCTGTTAGTAGAAAATGGTTATCACTCAGAAGTCTTGAATGTGAATTTATACGGTTCTACCGGGTTTCCACTCTTATCCATGAAATTTTTAATTTTTACCGTATTGAGCCAGATGATGTATTCAGTATTTGGCTCTAATTTCACTGGAAGAACATTTTTTGTGTAATTGTCAGTATAGTAGGCATCATCGTTAATTTCTGGAAAGTGTTCTCTGTCTTCATAACACCATGACCAGCATTTATCCCTCATTGGTTCATTGAATGTCACAGAGATTTCTGACAGTGATGGGTTAACATCCATTGCACCGTCCTGTGGAAATGTGCTAACAACTTTAGGTGGGATTTTATCCCTTCCACATCCAGATAGTCCTGCTATTAAAACAATTACCGCTATTAGACAAAAATCTTTTTTGAACATTCTTTTCACCTCCTTGTTTGAAATTATTATTTTATTTAATTTTGGCGAGTGCATCTTCTTGCTCGACTTATGCGAAGCAATCTCATATTCTCCCTCTCTGTTTGTTGGGGACAAGCCCTGTGTAATAACATATTCTCTCCAAAAGTACCTATTACACGGGGCAAGCCCCAACGCTACATTTTCCTCTGGTTTCTTCTCCGTTTCACAAACATACTACGGTCAAACACAATTTCCTATACATAGAGCCTCCTTTTGTCTTCAACTTCTTTATTATAGCAAATGTTAAAGAATTGTCAACAAATTTTTGCACGAAATAAATGCTTGAGGTATGAGAACAGCGCCCTAATTCATTGGGGTGGGACAAATGGTTGAGATTTTTATTGACAGAGTTTTTGGAAAATGGTAAACATTAATAGATGAAAACCTATCTTGATAAAAAGAAACTGTCGTCAATAGTGATGGATATTTTCTTAAAGAAAGGCAATATTTTTCTTCTTTTAGGGAAATATGGAGAGGCTGAGAGTAATTTCAAAATTATGCTGAAATTGGCAAAGACTTTGTTAGACCCTAAAAATGAGGGGATTGTTTATATCAGACTTGGTTGGTTAAATTATCTTAAGGCATTTTACAGCAAGGCTATGGAATATCTTCAGTCTGCTCGTTCAATCTTTGAAGAAATAAAAGATCCAAATAATCTTGCTAAGTGCTGGGATAATATCGGATGGGTTCATCGCATTCAGGGTCGTTATGGGAAGGCGTTAAAATGCCAGAGAATGGCACTTCAACTTAGAAAAGTGAAAGGGAATGAAATTAAAATAGCAAATTCATTGAATACACTCGGACATACGTACTGGATTATGGGAAGGTATAAAGAATCTATGCAGTATTATCCCAAGGCGCTAACGATTTTTAAAAAGTCTGGCTATATTTACGGTGAGGCTGTATGTCTGAACAATCTTGGTCTTGTTTATACAGAAATAAAATTGTTTGACAAGGCAGAAGAATGTTATAAGAGGTCACTGAAACTAAGAAAAGAGATGGGTGATTTTGGAGGAATCGCTACATCATATCTAAATCTTGGGCTCGTTTACTGTGGAAGAAAGAATTTTGATAAGGCTATTGCCTCGTGGGAGGAGGCACTCACTTTGAGCAAAAGGCTTGGAACCAGAGATATAACAGCAATGTGCCAGACAAATATAGGTGGGGTTTATCTCGACCAGAAAGATTACAAACAGGCGATAGCAATTCTAAAAGAATCGTTGAAGACAAAACTTGAACTCGAGCTGGGAGCGTATCTTCCAAGCAGTTATACTAAACTGGCGTGGGCGTATTTTAGGTTATACAAAAGTGGAGATAAAAAGAAAAACAGAAATTTAATTAAGGCAAAGAAATATGCAGAAGAATCCTTAAAAATATCCCGTGAAATCAAGCATTCTCTAAAGATAAAGGAAGCTGAAGAAATCCTCTCAAAGATTGAGAAATTGTTGTGATAAACAACGGAGTAGCAAAACCTTGGACTGACGTAAGGAAGGCTTGTTTTGCGCAGAGAGACTCAGAGCAAGCCATGTTACCATACGGTACATGGCAAGCTCTGTTACTCCTGAGTGCGAGGCTGGAAGCCTCGCCTGTTCAGTATTTAATTCTCGATATTTTAGAAGCCAATAGAATGCAACTTCTTACTAATTTCCATGAGCAGTTTTGCCAGTTTAGGGTGCTCGAATACTGTAATATTGATTAATGCAGCTATTGCCGCTTTTGCATCGAGTATCTCTGAGATTTTTCCTTCGGGACCAGTCCAAATTTCTTTGAGTTCTTCAGCGACCTTAGTCCTCATCTCTGCTGAGGAAAGACTGTCAAGTTTGGTTCTTAGATAATCTTTTATTTCATTGAACTCATCCCTATCTAACCAGATTCCATGACAGGTGGGGCACCAGTCGATAATAACAGGAGAGTCATCAAAACTGACTGATAGTAATTTTTTTTCTATACACTTTGGGCAGACTCGTTTTGAAATCATACCAATTGTTTTTTCTATGGCTTTGGATTCGCCATCCATCCATCGTAATGTTCCCCATGATTTTTTTTCGACCTTGTCCTTCAATTCTTGCAGTTCATCCATGTCCAACCAGACACCTTTACATTTTGAGCATCCTTCTATCTTTATACTATAGACCCTATACTCATTAAGGCTTGCATCACATGCAGGACATTTATGAGTGGTTTCTCTCTTCAGTTCTGCATCTTTCAGAGGAGGGACTTCAATGGTAAAATCGGTTTCTCTGCTTTTCCTTCGAACCCGTTTATACCAGTATGGTAAATGGACATTGTTTAAGAACTCAGAGAATCCTTTGCCTTTAACAGGCATAATTTCCTTTAGTTCTTTGTTGATTAAATCGAGTTCGCCACTATCGAGCCAGAATCCACCGCAATTCCTGCAGTGGTCTAATAGTATATCACTATGTCCGATAAAGAAAACCTTCTCCAGAAGAGTATCATCACATCGTGGACATTTTTTTGTAGGCTCTGCTATGCTTCCTGCTTCATCTTTTGAGGAGTATTCTATACTTCCTGCAACCTCGAAAGCCATCTTATCCAGTTCGTTTTTATCTAACCACAGGCTCCCGCAGGCATCACAAATATCATATGATATTTGACTTTTCCTGGTAATGACTGTATTGTTTATCATCTCTTCATTACATCTCAAACACTTCATTCCTCCTCCTTATCCTGAATTTACGAAACGTCATCGGAGCAAAACATTTATTAAAGTAGGTTTCATTTATTTTTTTTCTTTAGTGTAGCAACTATGGTTGTTAGACCAAGACAGAAAAGCAAAATAATTGGGGAGAGTTAGAAATCTTTTTCCTTTGCCTTTTCATAATTTTACTATAACAAATTTTAACTTGAAGTCAAGAAAAAACAGGTTTAGTAAAGTCTTTGTGGCTTTGTGCCTTTGTGGCTAAAATTTTGCTTGACATTGGTCAATAAAAGACTTATATTTATTAATATGTGTGTTAACAAAGATTAAAAACATTAAAAAAGGAGGAACAAGATGTTACCACTTGTCGTAATAGTATTCTTTGTTCTCGTACTTCTTGGAAGTGCCATAAAGATACTACAGGAATATGAAAGGGGTGTTGTTTTCAGACTTGGAAGGCTTGTTGGTGTTAGAGGTCCTGGACTTGTTATCATTGTTCCCATGATTGACAGGCTACTTCGTGTCAGTCTCAGGGTGGTTACACTTGATGTACCCTCACAGGATGTGATAACAAAGGACAACATCTCTATAAAAGTAAATGCAGTAGTTTACTTCAGAGTGTTGGACGCATCCAAAGCAATCATCGAGGTCGAGGATTATCTCTATGCAACCTCTCAGATAGCACAGACAACGCTGAGAAGTGTTCTCGGTGAAATAGAACTTGATGACCTTCTGACCAAAAGGGAAAAAATCAATTTGAGGCTTCAGCAGATAATAGATAAGGCAACAGACCCCTGGGGTATAAAGGTTTCCACTGTTGAGGTTAAACACATAGACCTTCCTACTGAAATGCAGCGTGCAATCGCAAGGCAGGCAGAAGCGGAGAGGGACAGAAGGGCAAAGGTTATACATGCTGAGGGTGAACTTCAGGCATCAAAGAAACTCACTGAGGCTGCGGGTATTCTCTCAAAAGAGCCTATTTCAGTTCAATTACGATACCTTCAAACCCTTTCAGACATTGCTACTGAAAATAATTCAACTACACTATTCCCAATTCCAATGGACCTTTTCAAACCCATAATAGATGCATTTAATAAGAAGAAGGAAATTACTTAATAAAACTTTGTGATTCTGCAATAGATTAAATTGAAACGCTGTGAGGCTGGAAGTCCTCCTACGTTGATCCACCTACACCAAGGTTTCGGTGGACAGGAACTTCGGCAGATACAATCCGTCTGTAGCTTTAGCGAAAGCGGGCCTCACCTGTTAGACAATAAAGAATAGAGGTAAAATCAGTCAACCCCGTCATTGCGAACCTGCCTGTGGCAGGTGTGGCAATCTCATAGTGCGAAAAACCGAGATTGCTTCGGAAGTGAATATGAAAAAATACTCGCAATGACAGTCTTTCATGGTAATGTAACGGTGTTCACTGATTATTCACGAACGGAGGGGTATATGGAAATTGTTTATTGTGGTCATTCGGCATTTTTCATCAAAGGTTCAAAGAAGGTTTTTATTGACCCTTTCCTATCAGGTAATCCTTCTGCGACAATATCGGCTCAAGATATAAAAGAGTGTGATGTCGTAATTGCAACACACGACCACCCTGACCATCTCGGTGATGCTTTTGATATCTGTAAGAATACAGATGCAACCTTTGTTTCTCAACATGAGCTGGTAGTTCAAGCTCAGGAGATGGGGCTCAAAGCAGAAGGTATGAATATTGGTGGTACAATATCTGTTAATGGGGTAAAGATTCATATGACCCATGCCCTTCATACAACTGAAACAGGCCATCCAACAGGAGTTATTGTAACAATGGATGGACACGCCATCTACCACTCTGGAGATACAGGACTTTTTTCCGATATGAAATTAATTGGGGAGATGTATAAACCCGAAGTGGTATTACTTCCAATCGGCGACAGGTATACTATGGGTATAACCGAAGCTGTAAAGGCTGTGGAATTGGTTGAGCCAACCTATGTTATCCCTATGCATTACGGAACTTTCCCCATCATAGAAACCGACCCCGAAGAATTCAAGAATAGAGTGGGGAAGCTGGCAAAGGTGATTGTTCTCAAACCAGGAGAAAAATTTGAAATCTGACTTTCAATCCTTCAGGATATTCTTATTAGCCACACTTCTTGTTATCTTCTCTTCACATTCCCTTTTTTCAGAAAATGGAATTCAATTCAAGAGCGATTATACTATTTTTGTGGAAAACCTTCAAAAAACAAATATTTCTATTACTGTCTTCATTCCCTATAATCAGTTAAATTTCACAATTGAGGACACGCTTTTCAAAGCAGAGGTTGACATTTCGGCAATACTTTATAAAAAGAGTAAACAGATAGGTGGGGAGATATGGAGGAAGAAGGTTTTGTTAAAAGATTACGAAAAGACAAATTCAGGCAATGAAGGCATTACATGGACATTTGATTTTGGTTCTCAACATGGCAAATTCGACCTCCATATAAACGTAAAAGATATTAACTCGCTAAGAGAAGGTAAGAAGATAGAGAAAATTGAGGTGATAGACATCGAAAAAGAAGGGTTCTGGGTAAGCAAACCGGGTTTTTACCTGATAAAAGAAGGAGATGAAAAGGAATGGCTGATTCCAGCAGATTTGAATGTGGAACTTGACTCCATCTTTTCTTTTGTGAAAATAGTTGCTGATACTGCTCATATGGGTGAGTATCTGCTCAGATATCAAGCGCTCGATGAGAAGGAAAATCTATTTTTGAAACTTAATAAATATATCGAGATTGACTCAATGGTAAAAAAAGTATTTTTGACTTTTCCAATTAAAGAGTTTCAGGAAGGAGATTATACCATTTTTGTTGAACTTATTAAAGAAGGGAAAACCATTGCTCGTAGCAGTAAGACCATAACGATTAATTTCCCATTTTTTCTTTCTAAAAGGTATCTCATCAGGGTTGAACAGATGTCATATATTACAAATAACAAAGAGGTGAAAAAATTGAAGGAATCGAAACCTGATGAGCGTGAGAAGGCCTGGAATGAATTCTGGTCAAAGGAAGACCCGATTCCTCAAACCCCAGCAAAAGAAACATCAGAGGAGTATTTCAGAAGAGTAGATTTTACTAACGAGAAGTTCTCCTCATTCCAATCAGGATGGCGAACAGATAGAGGAAGGATATACATAATTTATGGAAAACCCGATGAAATAGAGCACCACCCTTTTGAAAAAGACGCACCACCTTATCAGATATGGTATTACTATAATTTAGGGAAAAGGTTCATTTTTGCTGATTTAAGTATGACGGGAGATTACACACAAATAAGGGAGAGAGATGAAAATTTTCGTTAAAATCCTGTTTTTTCAGTTATTTATTTTTCTCACACTTTCTGGTGAAGCCATTTTCACATTTGATATATCACGATTTTACTGGAGTAACCAGATAACCGAAGTCGAGGTTAACTATGCCATTCCTTATGATTTACTCTCTTACAGCAATGAAGAAGGTAAATTGACAGCACCGTTCAAGGTAGATGTAAAATTTGAGAATCTGGATACGGGGGAACTTCTTTATGATACCTTGAAACGGATAAGTGTTATCCCAAGTTACGAAGAGGCGGAAGAGAGAAATCTTATAGCACTTGAACAGTTCAAAGTATTTTTTAAGCCGAGCAGATACAAGCTCACAATAAATGTAGTTGATATAAATACGGGGACAAAGATTACAAAAAATGAAATTTTTAACATAGATTCGTTACCTGATGTCCTGACTGTCAGCGATATAGAACTCGCTACTTTAATAGAGGAAGATACGACAGAAGAACAATTCACCAAGAATGGTCTTAAGGTAATTCCCAATCCTTCTCGTATCTTTGGCCAAATTAGAGATAAATTATATTTTTATTTTGAAGTTTATAATCTGAAGAAAGATAAGATTCCTTATGAAATAAATTACATAATTCTTGATAATGAGGGGAATGAAATAAACCGTATAGGCCCAAAGAAGAAAAGCAAGACAGTTAATACGACGGTGGGAATTGATGTTGGTGCATTAAATCTTATTGCATTCAAGACAGGATTTTATACTTTAAATATTGAGGTTATAGATGGAGGTGATTACGCTACCCAGCACAGGGATTTTCAAGTTCAAAGAGAGGTCGTGACTACGGTTAAGGAGGAAATCCCTCTCTTTACGGAAGAAGAAATGAAATATTACGCTCAGATAGAGTATATTGCATCTAATAAAGAAATCTCTGAGTATAAAGCCCTGAACGATACAGGCAAAGTTGGATGGTTAAAACGATTCTGGAAAAAGAGGGATACGAATCCTTTCACACCTGAAAATGAAGGACTTGCTGAATTTATTAAGAGAATGAAGTATGTTGAAGACAAATATTCCACTCCATTTAAGCAGGGTTATTTCACGGATAGAGGAAGAATGTATATAACATATGGAGAACCAGATGTTATAGAAACAAGGCAGTTTGAACTTGAGTACAAACCTTATCAAATCTGGGAATACTATTCATTTGGTGGTTACCGCTTTATTTTTTCAGATTTAGGGGGGGATGGTGAATATATTCTTATCTTTTCCAGCACATCAAGAGAACCTACGTTACCAAACTGGAAAAAATATGTGCCTGCGGATGTTCCGGTAATGCATGGTGAATAAAATGGTGTCGGTAACCATAAAACAGTAAACGAGATTCAGATATTTGTGAATCTGTGTAATCTGGGGTTTAATCAATATAATCTGAGATTTCAGTTTTCCTGAAATCTCTTTTTTCCTTGACAATTTTCAAATATTTTGTTATTCTCTTTCACAGAATATTTTTGGAATGTTAGCTTAGAGTGAATTATGGAAATAGGTATAGAGAGAGAAGAAACGTCAGAAGAAAAAAAACTGCTTGTATTTCATCTTGAATTAAAGAATTTCGGAATTGAGTTAAATAAAATTAAGGAGATAACAGATTTGCTGCCCACCACAAGGTTACCAGGAGCACTTAAGTTTGTAAAGGGACTTGGGAACTTGCGAGGAGAAATTATACCGATTATAAGCCTCAGGGAAAGGTTGAATATCTCAGGAGTTGAAAGAGGGAATCAACTTATTATCGTTATTGGAAAAAAAATAAATTACGGATTACTCATTGATAAAATTAAAGGTATCTATGATGTAAAAACTGAAATTTCAAAATCAATAAGTTCTATTTTTTCCAAGGATGTAGAGACATCTTTCTTGAAAGGTGTTTCAAGGGTTGATGGTTTGGATGTTCTATTGATAGATTGTGAGAAATTAATTGAGACAGATGAATAGAAGGAGGTTGTCCAATGGCAGTTAATATATTGATAGTTGATGATGCAATCTTTATGAGAAAAATGATTGGTGACATACTTAGAAAAGAGGGATATGAGATTTGTGGTGAAGCGGAGAATGGTATAGAGGCAATAAGCAAATATAAAGAACTGCATCCAGATCTTGTTACAATGGATATTATTATGCCGGATATGAGTGGTATTGATGCTGTCCAGGAAATTGTAAATTTTGATTCAAATGCAAGAATTCTTATGGTCAGTGCTATGGGACAACAATCCCTTGTTGTAGAGGCAATTCAGAAGGGTGCAAAAGATTATGTCATTAAACCATTTCAGCCGTCAAGAGTCCTTGAAGCGGTTGAGAGAGTTTTAAAAACGAAACAATGAAAGAAATAGACCTTTCAAAATATAAAGAAATTTTCAGGTCTGAAACAAGAGAGTACCTGTCTCAGCTGAACCAATACATTATTGCTCTTGAAAAAGAGCCCCATAAGAGAGAAACGCTCGATGCAATCTTCCGCAATTACCACACAATTAAAGGGATGGCTGGAACTATGGGATACAAACTTATTGAGACTCTTGCACATTCCCTGGAAGATTTACTTTCACTTATTAGAAATGGCAGTCTATCAGTAAATTCTGATATTGTTGACCTTATGCTTGAAGGAACGGATGAGATTGAATACTTAATGGCTCATCCGGAAAAGGAAGATAGAGAAATTAGCTC
>SOKM01000316.1 GCA_004375785.1 Candidatus Cloacimonadota bacterium
TTATCTATGGACCAAAGGATAGTAGTAAGCAAACATCTGTTGTTTCTATAAATATTAAGGGTATGGAGACATCTGAGGTAGGGGACATACTTGACAGAGACTACAATATAGCTGTCAGGTGTGGTCTTCACTGTGCACCCTGTGCACACAAGACTATGGGAACATTTCCGCAGGGAACTGTAAGAATAAGTTTAGGATATTTCAATACAAAAGAGGACATTGACTACCTTTATGATGCTCTTCGTATGATAGCAATATGAAATATGTGATTACATTTGCCTCGGTTCATTTTGTGATGAAGGCAGAGAGAGTATTAAAAGAAAACGGGATTGAGGTTCGATTGATACCTACACCCCGAAAAATTAGTTCTGATTGTGGAATGACAATTGAAGTAAAAAAAGAGGATTTAGATACAATCAAGGAATTACTGAAAAACCGTGAATATAGACTGGAAAACATCCACGAACTACCTTCATAGTGTATTGTTTTTTTTCTTCTTTACATCCAGCATTGGCTTAATTTTGATTGTCAACAATTCCAAGCTCTTTATGTTTTTTAAGGAAATCATCTGCCAATCTGTTGAGTGATAAGAAATCACCCTCTTTTGGATAACCCTTTATGATTACAGGTTCTATGATTTCAACCTTAAGATTTGATAACATCCCTGTAATTATCTCAACCATCCTTCCTCCCCATCCATATGAGCCAATCAATGATGCAAATCTCAGTTTTGGTCTGAGGGCATTTGCAAGAAAGGCTGCATAGACAGCACTTGGGTGTGGACCTACAAGGACAGTGGGAGACCCGATTACAATGGATGCTGCATCCACGAGAGCAACAGCCAGTTCTCCAATATCCGTTTCTGTTAAATTAAATGGCTTTACAGTTATGCCCTTTTCTATGAGAGCGTCAACAAGATAGTCCACCATCCTGTGTGTACTTCCATGCATGGAGACGAAAGGAATAATCACTTCATTTTTTACCTCATCGGAGACCCAGTCAGTGTAAGCATCCACTATAAAGTTGGGATTTTTATAAATAGGGCCATGGCTTGGTGCTATCATTTCAATATCCAGTTCTTTGATCTTTTCAAGGTGCTTCTTGATGCTCGTCCTGAAAGGCATCATAATTTCAGCATAGTAGCGTTTTGCAGGTTCATAGACTTCGCATTCATCCTGCAGAAAGGGATTACTCGTTGCAAGATGTGAGCCAAAAAGATCACAGGGAAACAAAACCCTATCCTCCTTTAGAAAGGTAATCATCGTTTCAGGCCAATGGACCCAGGGTGCAATGATAAACTCAAGGGTTTTATCACCAAGAGAAATAGTATCCCCGTCTTTAATAGTTATGAATTTATCACCATGAATAAGGAGCATTTCCATGAGCATTGTTTTACACTTGGGATTTGTCACGACTTTTGCATCAGGATACATCTCAAGTATTTTTGGAATTGTCCCTGAATGGTCCTGCTCGGCGTGGTTCGAGACTATATAATCTATTCTGTCCACCCTTAATTTTTTAAGATTATCAACAAGTTCGGATTCCTTTGGCGGGTCAACAGTATCTATTAGTGCTGTTTTTTGACTTCCCTTGAGCAGGTATGCATTATAACTCGTACCTTGAGGTAAAGGTATGAGTTCATCAAATAATCTTCTGTCCCAGTCAATTGCACCTAAAGAGTGAATGTTTGGTTTTATTTTATGAACAGCCATTTTTTACTCCTTTTCAAATTGGGATTTATCCGCCCCACATACTGGACAGACCCAGTCATCCGGTAATTCGTCAAATGAGGTACCGGGCTTTATTTGAGAATCAGGGTCGCCCTTCTCAGGGTCGTAAATATAACCGCAAACTATACACCTGTACTTTCCCATTTTCTTTACCTCCTCTTGACTTTCTTCCTTTATATATGTCGGCGCTGTTTTTGGTGCCTTTCCCTTTTTTACAGTATGATAATAGGCATAGGTCATCGGTTCTTCATCATTGAGAATGTCAGCATCAACCATCTTTCCAAAGAAAACGGTGTGTGTCTTTACATCTGCACTACTCATAACCTCAGTCTCTATGAAACCTATGGAATTATCAAGCACAATTGGTGCACCTGTTACACCAACCCTATAGTTAACCTCTTTGAACTTATCCAGTTCCCTCCCTGACCTAAAACCAAAAAGCCCGATGAATTTCATCGGAGTATCCTTAGATAGAATTGAGATGGTATAAATATTGCTTTCCTTTATGAATTCATGTGTAAGATTCTCCTTGTTGATACAGACCGCTATTACTGCTGGCTCAGAACAAACCTGAAAAACGGTATTTGCAATCTGTCCATTGAATTTCTCTCCCTTCTTAGAACTAACTATATAGAGGCCGTAGGATATTTTGTGCAGGGTTTTTTTATTCATTTTCACCTTATAAACGAAATCAGCAAAAAAGTCAAGGGAAAAAGGTATCTCCTCTGACAAATTTCTTGACTTCCCAATAATATTCTTATAATATACTCAGGATGAAAACCGCATCGAATTCAGAATTCGATGAGGTTGAACTTATTTTTAAAAGACGTAGAATTTGAAAAGAGCAAAAAATAAAGCCCAACCTTTGAAATTGGATCTAAATTCCAGTTTACCCTACCTGCCCCGATATGACATTGAAATATCACACCAATAAATTATAAAACTTTGGAATTTAATGGGTGGAAGACAGAAAAATGTAAAAAACTTGACTTTCGGGTGTATTTCTGATATAAAGTTGTTGAAGTAAAAACGTAAAAAATGTTTCATTGGTCTAATTGGTTTAATTAGTCTTGTTGGTTGACACAAGAAAACAAATGACTCAATGACCAATTGACTAATGACTAAGCAAGGGAGGGTAGGATGAAGAAAGATAAATATGTTGGAGTGCTGATGGTAATCCATGTTATCCTTTTAGGTATAATTCTGGTTATTTCGTGTAGTAAGAAGAAGTCGACAGAACCAGAAGAACCATCAGGTGGAGAAATAATCTGGGAAAAACTTTACGGGGGGAGTGAGCTTGATGAAGGTTATTCTGTTAAACAGACATCTGATGGAGGATTCATTATTGCAGGATATACATATTCATTTGGGAATGGTGAATCTGATGTGTATGTAATCAAAACAGATTCAGAAGGAAATGAACTCTGGACCCAAACGTATGGTGGTGGTCTGGAAGACGAGGGATATTCGATTGCAATTACTTCTGATGGCGGCTATATTATAGCAGGAAGAGCAGAATCTTTTGGGAACGGTTATAGTGATGTTTATGTTTTAAGATTAGATTCAAACGGCGATACTGTTTGGACGCGCGTATACGGTACAGTTGCTATAGACTGGGGTAGTTCTGTTACATTAACCGATGACGGTGGGTTTATTATATCGGGGGCTTTATCTTCATATAATCATAGAGATTTATATCTACTAAAATTTGATGCCAATGGTGATACTATTTGGTCCCGTACATATCACTATTCAGGTTATGAGGAAGGAACCTCTATTCAACAAGTTGAGGATGGAGGATATATAGTTTCAGGCTATGCCAGTATCCCTGGAACAGGAGATCATGATATTTATCTTCTGCGGACAGATGAAAATGGTGATAGTCTTTGGACAAAAACATTTGGTGGTTCAGAATGGGATGAAGGTCATGAAGTTATTCAAACGACAGATGGCGGATTTATTATAATTGGAGAATGGGAAAGCAATGATAACACTGATGTCTGTCTTATCAAAGTCGACGGGAGTGGAAATGAGATTTGGACAAAAACTTATGGTGGTTCTGAAGGTGATTATGGATATTCAGTACGACAGACCGCCGATGGAGGATATATTCTTGCTGCGAGAACATTTTCTTTTGGTGAAGGTAATGGTGATATATACATTATTAAGACGGATGCTAATGGTGATACAATATGGACACAAACCTACGGTGGAGACAGCTATGATAATGCATTTTCAATATGTGAGACATCTGACGCTAAGTATGTTGTGGTTGGATACAATGGGTCGAAAGGTGCAGGAAGCTACGATGTCTGGTTTCTTAAGATAGAGCCGTAATAAAGGCAGACAAGAGACCTGAGACTAAAGGATAGAGACTAAGGAGTCGCATAGTTTAAGATAAAAGAGAAAGACAATTGAAATTGGCGAGAAGATTAAAACAAAGGGAAATAGTCCGTAGACCAGAAGAATCAGGTCATGCCTGCACTTAAGCTTCGGTAGATAAATTTGATTGGTTGACACAAGAAAACAAATGACTCAATGACCAATTGACTAATGACTAAGTAGGGGAGGGTAAGATGAAGAAAACATATGTTGCTGTGCCGATAAGAGTTATTTTTGTTGTCCTTTTTGGTTTTTTCCTTATTATTTCTTGCAATAAGAGAAAGCCGACAGAGCCTGATGGAGAACCCAGTAAATTAAAATGGTCGTATAAAACGGGTGACAACGTTTATTCTTCGCCATCAATAGGTTTAGATAGCATAATCTATGTCGGTTCACTTGATTGTAATCTCTATGCAATAAATCCTGATGGCAGTGAAAAATGGGCATTTATTACAGAAGATTGGGTAATCTCATCCCCGGTAATTGGTACCAATGGTACAATCTATGTCGGGTCAAGTGATGGCAATCTTTATGCAATAAATCAGGATGGCAGCCCAAAATGGGTATTTGATATAATTTTTAGTATTGAATCATCTCCAGCAATTGGCAGTGATGGCACAATCTATGTTGGGTCAGATGATTATAATCTCTATGCAATAAATCCTGATGGCAGCGAAAAATGGTCATTTACCACAGGAAATGAAGTGTGGTCATCACCAGCAATTGGAAGTGATGGCACAATCTATGTAGGTTCGCGGGATGGCAATCTTTATGCAATTTATGGAACAGGTAGCTTGGCTAATACTCCCTGGCCAATGTTCCATCACGATTTGAGACATACTGGAAGAGTAAGTGGAGGATTTTAGGTAAACGAAAGATTTTTGGTGTAGAACGGGAACAGAGGGTGACTCCATACGGTAGTTGCTGAATTACTTTTTTATCCGTTCCAGATGAAGTTCAGCAGGTCTCCTTCTATGCGGTATTGAAATTGAGAACAAACAAATATATTAACCCATTCTATTTTTTCTGTAATCGGTGCTGATGATAATATTTTTGTTTCCGATATATCTCCCCATACCGCAGTTAGAGGATATGAGTAAGGGTGATGTTCAGGTTTACGCAATTGCAGCCCTATTCCCTTAATCTGATAGCCGTTTGAGAAAAAGAGGCTTGTTCGTGCAAGTTTCATCTTTGCTTCAATAATGCTATCGTAATGGGCATCAAAAACAAAGAAATAGAGCCCACCATAGTAGAATCTCACAATTACTTCCTTTATCCCCCTTAAGATCGAAGCAGCAACATGTAAAACAATATCGCCTATCTCCCAGGAAATATTGTTATTTACTTTTTCTATGCATTTATCGTTTACATAGAGCATAATCGTTTTTTTCCATTTTTTACGTGGGAACATACGAATGTATTCCTGGTTCATAATTCCTGTTAACGGGTCAAGAAAGTGGAGGTCAAGGTAATCTGCTTTCTTTTCGGTCTCCTTTTTTAACCAGTTTCCCAGACCGAGTAAATTGTAAGGTTTAATTCGGATATCTACGGGAAGTTCTTTTCTTTCCTCAAGCCATATACTGTTTTTATCATTTAGACTCAACGGATGTTTCTTTCTTCTTCCTGGGAAAAAGACTTTTTTATACTTTTCCTCTTCTGGATATGAATAATTTGAAAAATTATAAAATTTCATTTCAAAAATCCTCGCAGGCTGAAGCCTGCGGCTACCTTTTTTTACTTCTTACTATTCTTCACTTCTTCCGCTTCATCTTTGGGATTAAATAACTTCGATAGGTATTCCTGTGGAAGCATTGTAACCCTATAGTAGGGCTCTCCTTCCCTGACACTCTGGAAGAAAAACCCGGTCTCCCCTGAAAAAAATAGTGTTATACCTCCTCCTGAAAAATAGGGTTTTGCATCGGGTGGAATACAATTCTGTAAATACCTTCTTTTTACCCAGAAAACAAGTGGCTTAAAATATTCTTCCTTCATACCTCCTTCAAGAAAGCAAATATATCTGCTAATCAGGGTGGAATGCACGACCCCAAAATGCTCCGAATAGTGACTAATAGGGAGTAAAAAAAGCATTGTCTGGTCATATTTATCGAGATGAAGAAAGAGACATATGATATCATTAGAGGTTAACACGAAAAAAAACAGTGGTGGAGATATACTTGTCTTAATCCTTGTTCCTTCAAACCGAAGTGATGGATAGAATGTTTCTAAAATGAGAGACAATCGTGTAAAAATGAACGATTGAACCTCTTTCTTAGTAAGTTCAAAATTTTCTATTACGTGAGAGAGATGGATTGTTGAGTAGAAATAATCCGCTTTGGGAGAAGTATCTTTTAAGAAGAATTTTTTTATTTGTGATAGAAAAGAATATATTTTCCAGTATATCTTTTTTTCGTCATATATCAATTCACTCAGCTTCTCTGAATTTCCTGGTACAAGCAGTTCATTATTTTTAAGGAAGATTAAATTCCATGATAAATCTCTCGATGTTTTTTTAGAGCAGCCTATAAAATGTTCTACTATACTTATTACCCTTTCTTTGCCAAAGCTGTAATATTCATTATCAGAGGGAAGTTCTTTTATAGATTGAATAATAATATCTTTAGCTGCGTTTAGGTCTTTTACTTTCCTGTCATCGGAAATAGCAATAACTTTTGAGAGAGCGTCTTTTATTCCCCGTATCTCTGCTCTTCTTATGTCCGGAATTCTATCCACTCCTGAAATTTTCTCAGGGGATGTCAAACCATACCCCAATGAACCATAGAGGTAAAAATCTGCAATTCTCTTGAGTAAAGGTTTTATATTTTCAAGTTCAGGAAGAAGTTTTTTCTTTAACTTTCCAAATTTCATACCCCAACCCTGATTAAATGTTTGAGAAGAGCGCCTTCAATTCGCAGAACAAATCTTCCGAATTCATATATATCACACCATTCTGTATTTTCAGTCAGTCCCGCAATCCTGAGCATTTTGGAATCTACAGCTTCGTTCCACAATTTTGAAGTGGTTTTTCCCGGCAGTATCTCAATACCAATTCCTTTTATTTCATATCCGTCTGATGTTCGCAAACAAGACCTTGCAAGAATCATTTGTGATTCATTGATTACTGTCCTGTCATTATCATAAATTAAAAACTTTCTACCCTTGAAAGAAATACGCATAACCTTCTTTAATCTTCCATTTAATACACGAGAGACAGCATACAACATTAAGTTACCATATTGATATCCAATCTCTCGATTTATCATTTCAATTGCTATTCCTTCTAATGCAACTGTTACCCCACAATTTTGAAAATAGTCACTTTTTCGTAAGAAATACTCCTGTCCTGAAATGCCAGTAAGGGGATCAAGATAGGAGAGGTCCAGTAAATCAAGTCTTCTTTTCAATTGCTCTTTATTGCACCCCTGGAAAAGCTCTGCAAGACCAACTAAATCGTAATCTTTTATTCTTCTCAAGATATCAATACGGTGTCTGCCTTCCAACCAGATCTCATTTGAAGAGTCTGGAAAAACATGGTCCTCAAATTCATAATCCTTAACCATCAATTGACTATACATTTGTTTCTCCTTTGAGTTCTAAAATAGGGTCTTCACAGTATCTTACCCGTTCAAAAAAATGGAAAGGGAAAAAGGTTATTCTTATGTGTGGTTTTTCTTCGCCTACAACCTGAATAAATGTCTTTGCCTCCCTTGATATAAAAAGCCTCATTCCAGAAATATTTGAAACACATTTAGCATCCGAAGGTATTATCTTCTGGATATAGTCCTCCTTATCCCATCTTACAAAGGGAGTATAATCTATTTCCTTTCCTTCAAGGTGCTCTAACATCCTCTTAATAAAAAACAAGCAGATGTTGAATCGCTCCCTTTCATCCTCATCAAGTAGATATGGAACAAGCAGTGCATTGATATATTTAAAGGGGCTTAAAAAAAGAAATATTATATCCTTTGAAAAGATGACTCCATACAGGAAATAATCTGTTCTCTTAGTAATTGTTTTTGAGCAGGGGAAAAATGTTTCTACATAATCCTCAATTTTCTTAAAAACGAAAGGATGTATTGTGTTATCGTCAACAATGCGCTTGTTTATTTCAATATTCTCAAGGCTGATAAGAATACCCCCATTATTGTTCTTTACATCAAATATTTCTCCATACCGAAGATCATAAAATATATCGTTAATCTTATAGAATGCTTTAATTTCATTTTCAATGAACTTAAGCCCCGTCCTTGTGAAACCGGGGATAACCAATTTCCTTCCATTTATGTCTATGGTTTGCCCTATGAAATCTTCATAATTAGTTCTGGCGGGCTCCTGAAATCTGCTGATTGTATCAACAACCCTCATCAGTCCAAAGTTAAAAACATACGCTTTAGAGTGAAAATCGTAGAGCTCCTTCTTCCGTTTCATAATTTTTTTTATTAAAAATTTCCTTATTCTCTCGGCTTTGCAGAATAATGGGAAAATCTTTGTATCACTTACCACTTTAGAGCCTTCCTTTAAACCTGCAAGTTCCAACTGCTGAATATTATCACTAAAGGACCTCAGGGCTTCTAATGTAATTCCTCCTTCGCTTAACTCTTTTTCTCCAAACAGTTTTTTTTCATTTCCCACCTCAAAGGCAAAACAGACCTCCAGGAAACGGTGGAGGATTGGAGTAAGTTTGTCTATTTTTAAGAGAATGTTTTTCCTCAGTCCTTCAATCTCTGCTTTGTTCATTTCTACTTAGTTTTACATTCAATGACACCATCGAGTGACAGCAGCGGAACAACCACTGATTTGTATGCTTCAATGAAATCTTTCCCTTTCCTCATCTCGAGAACTGTTTTTCTCAAAATCATCTCATTTCTTATCTTTAAATTGTGAAGATTAAGGATGGATTCAAGATATTCAACCATATCGTCTCTTTCTTTCACTCTCTTTTCAAGTTCCAATGCGAGTATAAAGAAAAGCCCTTCAGAAAGTAACAACTTTATTTTCCCTGTTTCTGCCCTCCTGAATGTCTTCTCAATTGTATCGAGTATTCCCCTGTCGGCTGATGTAAAATATTTAAGAAAGACCTCTGGAAGAAC
>SOKM01000301.1 GCA_004375785.1 Candidatus Cloacimonadota bacterium
AGGAGGTGTGGTGAAGATAGGAATAGGTGCTGACCACAGGGGATTCAAAACAAAAGAGTTTTTAAAGGTTTACCTGATGAAAGAGGGTTTCAGGATAAAAGATTTTGGAACGGATAACGATGTTTCCGTTGATTATCCTGATATTGCCTATCCTCTCGCTTTGGAAGTTTCGAACCATAGGCTAACAAGAGGGATTCTTATATGCGGTTCAGGAATTGGAATGTGTATTACTGCAAATAAGGTAAAGGGTGCATATGCCGCACTCTGTATGAATGAGAAAATGGCTCGTATGGCAAGGAATCACAATAATGCAAATATATTGACACTCGGTGCTTCGCTCCTTAGCAAGTCAAAGATCAAGAGAATTGTCGATATATGGCTTTCTGAAGGTTTTGAGGGAGGAAGACATAGAAGAAGGTTTAATAAGTTAAAGAAGGGAGAGAAGTGAGATGAGAAGAATTATTATTCTATTATTACTTTTGGTAATTGCACTACCGCTGGCGTGCACCAGATGTGAAATGAAATCAGCAGCAGAAAAGATAGAACTTCCGGATAAATTAAAAGTAACTAACGATTTAAAAAGAATCAGGGATGCGATTATTATTTACAGAACCCTGAATGAAGCCAATCCGTCTTCCATTGAAGACCTTGAGCTTGAGCTCTATTACCCTGATAAGTATATTTATGACTCAAAGAAAGGGACAGTTAAAAGCACAATTTATCCCGATTATTAGGACATCCTGATAAAGAGAAGGATGTCTGATTAAATTATGTCTGAACATAATACGAGGAGGGAATATGAGATATAAAATACCTGCATTAGCACTTTTTCTTTTGTTAATATTTAATGTTTGCTCCGCGCGACCATATTTTGGTTTTGGAGTCGGTTATACAGTAAAAAATATCTATACAGATATAGAAGGTTTTGTAGAAGATGAAAAAGGGGTTCCTCTCTTGGGTCTCGGGCTTGGTTATGGTTTTAACATAAGTATTATCAATCTTAATCTCGGAACAAATATGGATTTTTTCGGTATGGACCTCGTTAGAGGAAACAGGGAGATAACATTATTTGTTAAACCCTATGTCATTGCCTCTGTCCAATTGAGGCTCAAGGAACTCTCTTTTTCTCCTCTTATTGGATATGGTGGAATCTATAAAAGGAGGTACATTAAAGAAAGCACCTACTTAAAAGGAGAAAACCGTTATTTAAACCCTGCAAACTATGAGGGAAAGAATATTGAACTTCTTTTTGGAGGGATGATATCTTATAGTGATTGGTTTATACCTTTATTTTATTGTGTAAAGGACATAGCGGTATTTCATACTTTTACTTTACTTGTAAGAACGCCTGTAAGTGAACTAAATACGCCTTATCTAAATTTAACTTATACAGGTGGTGAAGAAACAAGAACTATATCACTCGGGTTGACATTTTACAGGTAGTTATTAAAAATTTAAAATGCAAAATGCTAAAGGTAGCCGCAGGCTTTAGCCTGCGTAAAGGTAGCGTATTTAACCTAAATTCTAAAGGAGATGGGATGAAAAAAATAGTTATGTTTATGCTGGTTGTCCTCTATCTCTCCGGATGTGCAAATATTCCAAAGAAGTTTCTTCCGCCAATCTATGAGAAAAGATACCCTTTGATTGCAGGCGTCCAGACATCGAGAGATATTGCACATACCAGGATTGATTCCATGCTTGTAGATATTATTGCAAAGAGCGAACTTACCTCAGGTGTTCTCAATGAACCATTTGATAAAGAAATGGTCGATATTGTAATTGAGGTAATAGATTTTTCACTCAGCAAAAAGGAAGGAGGAGAGATTCAGGGGAGGTTATCCCTTGACATTCTTACTCCAGATGGTAACCCGATGAAGACCTTTAATGCTGAAGCAATTAGTAAGGAAACAGAATTTTTATTATTTGACCTTCTTACAATTGCACTTGATAAGATGGCTTTTTATCTTGAAGAGGTAACAATTGAACCACATCATAAAATTTTCAAGGAAAAGAAAGTGGCAACTTCCGATATCACTTTACATTTCCCAACACTGACAGATTTTCGTAGGAAAACCATCCTGGTAAAAACAGCGATACAAGGCAATGTTCCACCGAAAGAGGTAAAAATTGTATTGAACGAAAAGAATCAGGTAATTGAAGTGCCTTTTCACTCTCAGGAACTCTATTTTGAACATTTGAAAAATATTGACGCTCAAAAAGAATGGTTATACAGCGGTAATGTAAATAGCAAAAATTTATCATTTAATACTTTAATAGAGTATAGCATACTATCCAGTGACATTATGGGGAATGAAGATATTCTTAAAAAAGGAGAGTTGCATACAATCTCAAAAGGGCTGTTTCGTTTAAAGCAGGCTGAGGTTCTGGCTCATGGCACGATTATTACCACTGCTGGTGGGCTTGTTGTTATGATGCTCTTATACTCTCTATGATTAATCCAAGTAAAACATAATGTAGGAGCAGGTTTCACCTGCGATAATATATAAAACCAGTAAATATTCGCAACCAGGAGATTGCTCCTACCGATACATAATCTGAGTTGATTATAATGCGTTGATGTTTTCCTTAACCCAGTTCCAATCAATATTTCCTTCGCCTGAAGTCAAAAGAAAAAAACTAAAAAACTTTATTTTCAACCACTCGTTAAGGTCATCATCTAAATATTGACAGAATGCTTCAACAATGTCTTCGAGCTCGATGTCCTCAGGTAGTTCGATTCTTTTTTCTTTAAACATCATTTCCACAAAGGTTTCTAACTGGGCTCTGTTTAACATATACAAGACCTCCTTCTTTTACCAATCCTTAAATAACAGATTTTTCTTATACTGTCAAGAAAAAAGAAAAAAAATAATCAAAAAAGATTGCTCTGGTTCGCTTAAACAGTAGTAGTGTTAAAGCATCAGTAAGGAACTAAAAATTCCAAGCGATGTAAATTTTAAACGAGAATCTGTGTAATCTTATTAAAACCTGAGTAATCAGAGTTCTCAAAGCAGTTTCAGAGAACTCATATTTTTATTGACAAATTTCTTTTTATTGTGTATATATTATTAAGAATATTAAGTTGAGTCTATGATTCAGACATTAGACCATAGACAGAAAAGCAAAAATTGGCTGTGTGTCTCAGGAGTATAAGGAGGGTTAATGAGATTTAGAATCTTTAGAAAATTATTTTCAGGATTGATAAGCAACAATGTTGCTATTGATTTAGGAACATCAAGTACACTTATATATATTGAAGATCAGGGTATTGTTCTCAATGAGCCATCAGTAGTTGCAATGGATTCAAGAACTGGAAGATGTATTGCAGTGGGAAAAGAAGCTCAAAAAATGCTTGGCAGAACACCACCGAATATAAAAGCGGCAAGACCGATGAAGGATGGAGTAATTGCAGATTTTGAAATGGTTGAAGAGATGCTCAGATCTTTTATAAGAATGACGATGAAAAAGAGACTTTTAATGAGACCGAGAGCAATTGTTTGTGTTCCATCTGGAATCACTGCTGTCGAGATGAGAGCGGTTCGTGATTCTGTTGAACATGCAGGTGCCAGAGAGGTTTATTTAGTTGCTGAACCTGTTGCAGCAGCTGTTGGTGTTGGACTTCCAGTTAATAATCCCTCTGGGAATATGGTTATTGATATTGGAGGAGGCACAACGGAGATTGCCTTAATTGCGCTATCAGGAATTGTATCAAGTAGTTCAATCAGAGTAGGCGGTGATGAAATGGATGAAGCAATCCTTCAATATATCAAGAAAAAATATAATCTTCTTATTGGCGAACGGTCAGCCGAGAATATAAAGATTCAGATTGGCTCATCTTTCCCCCTTGATGAAGAAAAAAAGATGGAAGTGAGAGGTAACGACCTCGTCAGAGGGATTCCTAAAACAATAAAAGTGACTTCATCAGAAATAAGGGTCGCACTCCAGGAACCTATAAGTATGATTTTTGCAGCCGTGAGGCAGGCACTTGAGAGTACACCTCCAGAACTTGCTTCTGATATTGTAGATGAGGGTATAGTGATGACTGGCGGAGGTTCACTCCTGAGAGGGTTGGATGCAGCACTGAAAGAAGAAACAAACCTTTTCATAAAAGTTGCTGATAATCCAATTGAATGTGTTGTTAAAGGTGCCGGGAAGATTGTGGAGAATCTAAAAGATTATGAGGATGTGTTGATAACAAGTAGGGAATAATGCTTGAGAGTTCAAAAAAAAACTACTTAAAAAATTTCAATTTTTGGACTTTTGTTATTTTATTAATTTTGTCTATTTTATCTTATACTTTCAAAGGAAATCTGAGAATGGATGTTGTCCAAGGGATAAGTTCGATTATACTTTATCCTGTTGAGAAGACTATTACATTTACAAAAAATATCTTTTATGTTTACAGAAAGAATATAGAATTGAGTAGGGAGATTGCTACCATTTCTCTTGAGATACAAAGGTGTGCAAATATAAAGAAAGAAAACAGAATTCTAAGGGAACTTTACGGATATAAACCTATGAATGACTTTTATCTTATCCCTTGTGAAATTATTGGAAAGAGTCCGGGTTTACATAATAGATCAATTATTATAGATGGAGGATTAGAAGACGGAATAGAGAAGAATATGCCTGTTGTATCAACGAGAGGTTTAGTAGGGAAAATTATTGAGACAACACAGAAAACGAGTGAGTTATTAACTCTTTATAATAGAAATTCTTTTATTAGTGCTGTTGATTTGAGGAGCAGGGTTCAGGGCATAGTTAATTGGCAGGGTGGAAGATTCTTAATTTTAGAAGATGTTCCATTGCATTCGGATATAAAGGTTGAAGATACACTTTTAACTTCAGGAATGGGAGGTGTCTTCCCGAAAGGAATTTTTATTGGAAAAGTAATAAAAGTAGAAGAAAGCCCCAAAGAAATAGTCATGAAAATTGGGATTGAACCATTTGTTAATTTCTCTTTACTTGAAGATGTTTTTGTTTTAACTGAAAGTATGACATCACCACTTATGGAGATTATCACTCCAGATACATCAAATGCAATTATGGTTCAGCTTGATATATTTGAAACTATTAAGAACCCACAAAACTTTGGTTCATCATTACTCAATAACTTAATGACCCAATAACTAATAACTGATGCTCATATGAGAGTAACTCTGGTTTTTCTATTGATGTTTATATTTGTTGCATTACAAATAAGTTTAAGTCCATTAATTTCAATTAAGGAAATAGCACCGAACTTAATTCTTATTTTTGTTTTTTTTATTGCTTTCTCTTTCGGCCAAACATACGGAATCTGGACAGGTTTCTTTTCAGGATTCCTGTGCGATACCTTTAATTCCACCTATTTTGGTCTTAATATGGCACTTTTTCTTATTATTGGTTTTATCATTGGTACGTTAAAAGTAAAATTTTACAGAGATAATTTGTTTATTCAAGTTATAATATTTGCAATTACTTTATTACTTTATGAGATAATTTATACAATTCTCTTGTGGCAATTTTCAGTAGGGATATTCTTTGTAAATATACTAAGATATAGTATTCCGCAGGTTTTCTATTCAACGCTCATCAGTCTCTTTATTTTTTCATTGTTAAGGAAAATTCCACTTTTTGCTACGAACCATTGATTAGAGTACACTCCAATAATCATAAATCAAGAATTAATCTTCTGCTCTATTTAGCAGGGTTTGTTTTCCTTGTTCTTGTTTTACGGATATTCGGTCTACAGATAATTCAGAGCCATTTTTATAAAAAACTTGCTGAAAAGAACATAATAAAAATTGTTCTTTTACCACAGAATAGAGGCGAGTTTGTTGACAGGAATGGCGTTTTGCTTGCGGGCAATGTGCCAGACTATATTCTTGAGGTCTATCTTTACCTGATAAAAAATAGAAAACAGACAGTTCATCTCTTGAGTGAAATTTCACTTATTTCTGAAAAAGAAATAGATAAAAAGTTAACGAAGGCAAAAAGTTTTTATACACCAGTTAAGTTAAAAAGGCACCTTACAATCTCTGAAATAGCGAAAATTGTTGAAAATATAACTGAGCTACCCGGGGTTACTGTAAAGAGAAAACCTTTAAGGGATTACAGATATGGAAAAATCACTTCACACCTTATCGGCTTTACAGGAGAAATTACTGAGTTAGAACTAAAAGAAAGACCCGAGTTAAAAGAAGGCGATATAATTGGGAAGTCAGGATTAGAAAAGTTGTATGGTTCATATTTAAGGGGCAATCCAGGCTTTGAATATATTGAAGTGGATGCAAAGGGAAGAGAGATAGGAGTTTTTAACCAGATGAAATCTATTCAACCCGAACCAGGTGCTAAAATTAGATTAACTATTGATATTAATCTGCAAAAAATGGCTGATACTCTTCTTATGGAATATACAGGTGGTTCTGTGGTAGCGATAAATCCACAAAATGGAGATGTACTCGTATTATACAGCAAGCCGGGGTTTGACCCTAACGTATTAGTCAGAGGTATCTCGTATGAAGGCTTAAGGAATATTGTTTTTGCAGAAGGTTCTTCTTTCTGGAACAGGGCAACTATGAGTATCTATCCACCTGGTTCAATTTTCAAAATCGTTGTTGCTGCGATTGCGTTAGAAAATAGAATTATAAATGCAGATACAAAGTTGAGAAACTGTAGTGGCTGTTTACGGATAGGCAACAGAAACTTCCACTGCTGGAAGAAACACGGCATTTTGAGAATCCACAAAGCCTTAGTGCAATCCTGTGATGTTTTCTTTTATCAGGTTGGAATGAAACTCGGATTTAGCAATCTTGAAAAAGGGATAAGGAAATTGAGATTTTTTGGTAAGACAGATATTGACCTTCCCGAAGAAAAGAGTGGTTTCTTCCCTGATAGAAATTGGTACAAGAAGAAATATGATATCTCTTTTCCAACAAAGGGTATGGTTGCGAATCTTTCGATTGGACAGGGTGAAGTGCTTGTTACTCCGCTTGGGATGTGTAATTTCTTTTGTGGTATTGCAAACCACGGCTATATAATGACCCCACATCTTGTGAGACAAATAGAGGATGTTTCCGGAAATACTCTCTTTAAGTCGGAAATAAAAAAGAGAAAGATACCTATCTCAAAAGAAACATTAAAATTCTTAAGAGAAGCGATGTTGGGAGTTGTCAATGAGAACGGGGGAACAGGTGTCCTTTCGAGAATTAAAGATATAAAAGTTGCTGGTAAGACGGGGACAGCAGAGAATCCACATGGAGATGACCATGCCTGGTTTGTTGCATTTGCACCCTATGAGAAACCTGAGATATGCATTGTAGTGATGGTTGAAAATGCAGGACATGGGGGAAGCATAGCCGCCCCGATTGCACGGGAGATTATAAAACGCGCGCTGGAGTGATTGAGTTAAAACGCTTCGCTGTAATAAAACGCCTTCGGCTGATAAACAAATGCTTCGCTGTGAAACGAATGCTTTGCTGTAAGATGAATGTAAATTGGTAACCGAGTAACTGCGTAATTGCGTCTATGGGGCTTAGGGTCTTAGCGTTGTGCCACCGTTGTGTCATTAAGTAATTGAGAAACTGAAACAGGCGAGGCTTCCAGCCTCGCCCTCGTCATTTTCTTGTGATTTATCCTTCTCCCTTACTACTTACTGCCTACTCCTTACTGTCCTATTGCCACTTATCCGGCGTAATGTACTCCCCAAACTCTTCTTTTGCCTTATTAAGCCTTTCTTTCTCTTCTGCAAGATTCGTGAAGAGAATCTCCGGTGTATCGGGGACCTTGGTTTTATATACGTTCTCAATTCTCTCTATCTTAGCAAGTAATTCCGGAATCCGTATCATAAACTGTTTGTTATATGCCTCTTCAGTATAATCTCTATTTAATACTTCCTTGAAGAGTTTTTTTAGGTCTTCATATTTGGGTATATACCCTATAGGTGTTTTGAGAGCATCAATCTCGTTGTGTGCCCGAAGTTCCGTCCACTTAAGCCATACATATTTGTCTGTTTTTTCATTAAGGAAATTCCCATCTTTATCCTTGAGGAAGTAATTCACTGAGAATAAAAGAGGAGGATTCTCCAAACTGTTTCCAAAATCAAGGTTGTTCTGAATATACCTGCCCAGAGGGATAGAAATGAAATCGAGATTTGACATCAGGTTGAATTTTCTTACCCCTTCCTGACCGAGTGTAGCAGCCGTTGTCTCAGATTCCAGTGATGAGGCTTTGTTGATAATTCCGTGCGTCCAGTCAAATGATTGCACTATAGGTGCCCAGGTATCAGAATCCCTCCCACCGTAAATCATTCCACTAACCAGGCAGCCCTCAGGGGCATCGAGTTTAGGGTCAACATTATTCAATGTGTCAAGAGAGATTGTAAATCGTGCATTCCTGTGTGAAGGCGTTATCTCGTTTCCATTATCGTCTTTCTTTCCCTTGAACCATTCTCCTGAATGATTGATTCCTTTCTCGGGGACTTCCCCGTCTTTTCCTATCCAGTGAACACCCTTATTTGGAGTAACAAGAATATTTGAGATAATAGTTTCTTCAGGTGAATGAAGCCTTTTCCATATCAAGGGGTCATCCTTCGAGTTTACACCCATTATTATTCCAAACATTCCTCTTTCAACATTCACTGCATATACTCTGTCATCCTTTTTTCTAAGATAGGCAATATCATCACCGACAATCGTTTCACCCTCAACCATAGATGTAGAGGTTTTTCCACAGAGGGAAGGGAATGCACCGGTAAAATATGAAACCCTGTTATTGGGACCATGCACACCCATAACGAACATATGTTCTGTCAACCAGCCTTCTTTAGATGACCTGTGTATTGCGAGTCTCATTGCAAGTTTCTTTAAGCCGAGTGTATTTCCTCCATACTGGGTATTCATTGAGTATACAATCCCTTCTTCAGTATCAATATAAACCCTTCTTTTATCAATGTTCTTACTAATATTTCTTTCATCCAGTTCACCTTCGCTGTGGACGAACTTAAAGAACTTAGCGTCTTTTCCCTGTCTTACAAATTCTTCATACCCCGGTCTGTAAAGCAGTTTCTCAGAGTGGGAGACATAACTTGAGTCGGTAAGTTGAATGCAGGGAACAGAAAACATTGAGTTACTCGGTCCCAGTGTAAAGAATCTAATATAGAGTTCATGACCTTTCATAATGTCTTTCATAATTTCATTGATTTCTTTAA
>SOKM01000055.1 GCA_004375785.1 Candidatus Cloacimonadota bacterium
GCAAGGCTTGTGAAAACCTTTGTGCTACCTTTCATGAGCATCAATATTGATTTCACAATGGATTCCGGTATACCGATAAGGAATGAATAACTCACTACTGCAAGAATCTTTTTAAAAACAGTTCTGCTTCCAAGAAGGGAAAAAAACAGAAAGAAGATACCTGCTTTTATGAATATGAGAAAAAAAGTTGAGACGATAACTGCAATGGGGGTTGTTATATATGGTCTTAAACCTTCGAGTCCTGCTACAGCTGCCTCCTTTTGTTCTTCAGTTAATCTCTCCATCGCCAAAATCTTCTTTGACCCTTCCGGAAGTATCACCTTCGGTAACAAAATCATCGTAAAGATGAGACTTACAACAAGAGTAAGAACTACTGGTATCACCCAGTTGGGTTTCTCATCGAGTTGTTTGAAAACCTCTTTCGGACTAAAATATAAGTCTAATATCTTCTTCATCATACCTCCATAGATTAACTAATAGGATACTGCAATAGCATATCGTATATTTTCAATCAAGCAACTTTTACCATATTGCACAATCAAAGTCAAGAACATTCAGCCTTCTTGTATTTGGGGACAGGAGTAAACTTTTAAACTTTTGGTTTCAATTTTTCAATATCTTTACTTTCTACTTCCATTTAAGAAATCTTAAACATGTGAGAAAAAGACGACTTCGTACTCAAATTTGGATGGTAAATTTCCAGGCAGCTGACCAGTCACCAGGGTCGCCTCCTCAAGTTCCTCCAGAACAGTCCCATGCTCGCACACACCACCAGTAATCGCCATTTATTAAAGGGGTTGTTGGAGTATACTCTGAAGAGAGCACTTCCACACTAATTACGGGTGTTTCAAAATCCGATTGATCATCAACAAGAATCTGGTAATATGTAGCATCCTCAACGTCATACCAATCAAAGGTTGGAGTCGAGGTATTGATGGTTCCATTTAATGCAGGAAATATCATTTTAGGCACCCCAACTTCCTCAGGCATACGCTGGCACGAGGGCAGGAGTATACTCATAACCAGCATTGTCAGTAATATCTTTTTCAATATCCCTCCTTTTTGCGCTACTCCCCACATAGGGGGCAGTGATAAACTTTTTTATTCGATTACAACGGCGGTTCCGTATGCCAACAGCTCAGCTGCTCCACCCATTATAGAGGACGTGGTAAACCTTAAAGCAACAATTGCATTTGCACCCATCTTTTCACCATTTTCTACCATCCTATCGATTGATTGTTCCCTCGATTCTGCGAGCATTTTTGTATATTCGATGATTTCACCTCCTACTATATTTCTGAATCCTGCTATAATGTCTTTTCCCACATGCCTTGCTCTAATCGTGTTACCTTTGACAAGTCCGAGAGTTTTTACAATTTTCTTTCCCGGTATTTCATCGCTCGTTGTTATAATCACTTTTCTACCTCCTTACTATATTTATCTGTTTTTGAGACAAAAATCCTTTCACGTAAGACCGAAACAAAAAGAATAGCCAGTCCTGCAATTCCTGCTAATATACCAATTTTCGCAATAAGTGCTATACCTGGATCTTTAATCAAATTTTCAACCCCCTTGAACCCTCCATAAATCAGCAGAATGGTTGCACCAATGGAGGTAAAAATCCATCCCAATCCTCTCTCTATTCTATTGTAAATCCTCGACCAGTATGTCTTCCAGATTTCATCAGATGGCCTTTTGTACCTCATATCTTTCATCACCTCCTTTAACTTTTCAAACCCTTCTATTTCTTTGCGGCATTCGTCACATGTCTCAATATGTTCTTCAAATTCCCGTTCTTCATCTTTTGCAATCTCTCCTTCTAAATACTTCATCATCAACATTTTATATTTCTCATGAGAATTCATGTTATCACCCTTTCTAATTTCTTCCTCAATTGCTTCCGTGCATAATAAAGTCTTGACATTACTGTTCCAATTGGACAATCCAATTCTTGAGCTATCTCTTTACAGGAAAGCCCCTGGAAATATTTTAACAGGATAATTTCCTTTTCGTCGTCTCCAAGCTTTGAAATAGCATTCCAGACTTCATGACTAAGGGATTCTTTTCCTGGGGATTGGCTCATCACCTTATCTTGCACTATTTCTATAGGAACCTCGTGCAATGCTCTCCGCTTCCTTTTATAATTCAAGCAAACATTCTTTAATATCTTATAATACCACGGGAAAAAAGGCTTTGAAATATCAAATCTTGAGATGGATTTATAAGCTCTAATAAATGCTTCTTGTGATACATCTGCAGCGTCATCAAGGTTTCCGACAAACCCAAGAGCCGTATAATAAGCTTTTTTCATATATCTATTAACAATTATTTTATAGGCTTCTTTATTTCCATCTCTGATTCTAATAATAACTTCTCTATCACTTTCCTCATTCATTTGCTTCTCTATATTAAATACACATTTGTTTACCATTCTATTCAAATTTTTTCTTTGAGCAAACTTTTCACCTAAAAAGTAATTTCAATATTTCAGCTATTGGTTTACTTCTATCATCTATTCTGAGCCTGTCGAAGGACTTTTCATTTTATCCTTTATCTTTTATCCTTACAGAATAGCTGGTGTAGGCTTATACATGGGGAAATACCATACAACAAAGTAGTAAAATATTATGTAGAATTTCTATGAACAATTTTTTTCTTCATTTAATACAATCATTCTTTAATTTACTTTATAACACTGTCAAACTGTTGTCAAGGGAAAAACAGAGTATATAACTTTATTCTTGACAGGCAATATTAAAAATGATATAGGAAGCCTATGGAAACGAAAAAGTGTTCTAATTGCGGATTTGATAATCCTGATGGTATGAAATTCTGTGGAAATTGCGGAAAACCACTCATCGAAATGGAACAGAGGGGGGAAAGAAAAATTATCTCCATACTTTATGTTGATATTGTCGGGTTCACAACAATTTCAGAAACAATGGACCCGGAAAAGGTTCAAGATATGCTCAATACAATCTTTGAGAATATTTCCGATTGTATAACAAGGTATGGTGGAACAGTCCATAAATATATAGGCGATGAAGTAATGGCACTTTTTGGAGCTCCAATTGCCTATGAGAACCATGCTGAAAGAGCAGCACATGCAGCAATCGAAATAAATAAATCAATTAAAGATATAACAGAGAAGATTAATCTTTCGATAAATCTCCACATAGCACTTCATTCTGGAGAGGTTGTACTCGGGCAAGTAGGTTCAGAAGATATAAAGGATTATACTGTCATTGGAGACACTGTAAATGTCGCATCGAGACTTGAGAAGATAGCACCAACAGACAAAATCCTCGTGAGCAAGGATTTCTATGAAAGAACAAAACATGCCTTTGAATTTGACTCATTTGGGGAAATAGAAGTTAAAGGCAAGAGTAAACCTATCACCTGTTATTTACTTAATGATATCCGAAGCACAAGGGATAAGATTAGAGGAATAGAAGAATTAGAAACCCCTCTTTTGGGTCGTGAGAATGAGATTGAATTTCTCAAGAATGCGTTACAAGAAACTAAAGTAAGCAACTCTATGAGGCTCGTTATCATAAAAGGTAACCCAGGAATTGGAAAGTCAAGGTTGTTTCATGAATTTTGTGAAATTGTTAACAGGAAAGAGAATCTCTTTTTCGAAACAAGGTCACTTCCGTTCGGGCAGGAAGAACTACATCCTTTTAAACAACTCATCAGGAATATCACATCCGTTTCAACTGAGATGACTGAGACCGAGGCAAAGGAGAGTGTGGAAAATTCCTTTAATGACTTACTTGGAACAGCTGACTTAGGAGTTCTTGACCTCCTTGATATCATCCTTGATTTTATCTCTGTTAAGGAGCTCGAAATTGAGCCAAAGAGAAAACAACAGATTATGTTTTATATGATGGAGAATCTTCTTAAAAAGCTTTCCGAGAAGAAGACACTCATTGTTGGCTTTGAGGATTTCCACTGGGCGGATTCATCATCACTTTTGCTCCTCAGGCACCTGATAAATTTTTTACAAGAACAACCCATCCTCTTCATATTGATTACAAGACCTTTATTGCAGGTTGACCCTGTAGCCGATTTTTTATCCATTTTTTCAGGGAAGGAATTCTCTTCGCTCTTAGAACTTAAACCCCTCGATACCGAAGTGTCATTGGAACTCATTGCCACATTGTTAAGCGTAGATAAAATCCCTTCTGAAGTTAAGCAAAAAATAGTAAAACGAGGGGAAGGAAATCCACTTTTTATAGAAGAAGTGCTCAAGGTTTTGATGGATAAGAAGCTAATATACAGAGAAGGGAATAACTGGTTAGCAGAAAAGGGTATTGGAGTAACTGATATTCCTCAAACAATAAATGAGATAATTATGGGAAGGGTTGACCTCTTGCAGAGTATGGAAAAGAGTATACTACAGTATGCATCAGTAATGGGAAGAATCTTCTGGGATAAACCAATAAGAGAAGCATTCAAGCAGAAGATGATTAACGAACTTTCCTCACTTTCAACCAAAGGCTTTGTGAAAGAAAAGGTTGAATCTCTATTCGAGGATGCAAAGGAGTATATTTTCAACCATATACTGATTCAGGAAGCAGTATACTCAGGCATTCTCAAGAGAGTTAGAAAGAGGATACACGCTGATTTTGCAAACTGGCTTGAGATAAATTACCCGGAAATGAAAAACATCATATCAAACCTGCTTGCATTCCATTTTGAAAGGGGTGAGGTATGGGAAGAGGCAGGATACTATTATCTTATGAGTGGTAAAGAATCATCTAAAAATTTCAACAATGAAGAGGCTGTTGACCATTTTCATAAAGCGCTTGAAATTCTTGAAGGTCATCATCCCGATTCCTCAAACTTTTTTGGAATATATAAATCATTAGGAAAGGTTTTAACAAGAATGAGCAAAAACAATGAGGCAGAGAAATATCTATCTCTTGCGCTAAAGCTCTCTTCTAATGATTTAGAGAGATTTGCTGCTGAGAAGTCTTTAGCTAATCTGTATCAAAAAATGAGTTTATACGATAAAGCAATGGAAAAATTACATCTTGCAAAATCACACCTTCAGGATAAGGGGTCTAAAGAAATGGTCCACTTAATCTTTGATGAGATATGGCTCAATTATTTAACAGGCAACATTAAGAAAGCATTCAAACTGCTTGATAACTTTGAGGAGATATACAATCTTTTAGAAGATAAGCTCGAAGAAAAAGAGCGAGAAACCTTACTGGCAAACTATTATAGCAAACGTGCAATACTTCTGGGTTATACAGGTGATACACAGGGAGGGCTGACGTTTTACTCTAAAGCACTTGATTTGTATGAAAAAAACAGATCATACTCAGGACTTGCAGCGGTCTACAATAATTTGGCAGATATCTATCATATAATTGGAGAGTCTTCAAAAGCTATAGAGATGTATGAGAAGTCACAGAAGCTGGATAAGAAGATGGGAAACAGACTTGGCACAGCAATAGGTTACAATAATCTTGCAGAAATGTATATCTTCCTGAACAATTTTGAGAAAGCAGAGGATTTATTAAATAAGTATCTCGATTTGAATAAGAAAATTCACAACAGACTTGGTCTCGGCTATGCGTATTTAAATTTTGGGACAATAAGTGAAAAGAGAAAAGACTTTCAAAAGGCTCTCGACTATTATAAAAAGGCATTATCGGTTTTCGAGGAGGTAAAAAGTACGCCGATGGTTATGTCCGCCCACGATTCACTCGCCTATCTTCATTTTGGGATGAAGGATTTCGATTCTGTAAGAGAATCCATAGAGAAGATTTCAGAATATCTGAAAGGAACAGACAATCTTGAACTAAAAGCATCTATAACGAGATTAAATGGAAAACTTATGATTGAGAAAAAGGATTATATGAATGCTGAAATTTTTCTTAAGGAAACTTATGTAATCTATGACAAAATGTCTAACACCTCAGGACTCATATCCCTGTATTGTGATTTCATTGACCTCTACAGCAAACAGGGTAATGATAAAGGAGTAACCCAATTCAAGAAAAAAGGTAAAAAAATTGTGGATGATATCCTTAGTGGTATTAAAGAACCTGAACTAAAAAAGAGTTTTCTCGAGCAATCGGAAGTAAAAAAGCTGCTCTACGAAAGAGACTAATTTGCTATTTCCCCTTTTCCTCGCTTGATTCTTTATCAGTTTTAGTTTCCGTCTCTGGCTTTGGAGTGGTGAGAGCCTTCTCTACTTTCTTTTGTACAGCAGCATTAATCGTATCAGTTAAAGCACCACCAATCCAGTTGAATTCATCCTCTATAATTCCCGCGACCTTGTAAGCCTCGTTTTGCATTTCAATCCATTCCTTACTCAAGCCATCCCACGCCTTTTTAATTTCTGGATGTTCTTTCAGGAAAATGGTATCAGACATCTGAGTGAGGTCCTCTTGCACCTTGTATTCATTTACAAACTCTTTTATTTTCAATGAATAAGAGTCCATTGCTCCTTTGAGAGCAATTGATGCTTTTATATATGAATCTTTCTGTTTTTCTGTAATCTTGCCATCAGCAGGAGGAATAAAAGGTTTTAGTTCCTCTGTGTTACCGGTTTTCTCTCCACAGCCAAAACTCAAAACTAATACAAGAATTAACAAAATAAAAGACACTTTATTCATCATTCACTCCTTCTTGTTTGTTTTATTCTCCTCTTTCACTTTCTCAATCTTTTTTTCTTTTTCCACTTTATCTTTCGTTCTCTTGCTACCATTTCCATTCCCATCCGATTTTCGCTTGTAGTCTGTTTGATAGAACCCTGTTCCTTTGAAGATCAGTCCTGCATTGGGAGTTATCAGTCTATCTAACCTTCCACCACAATGGGGGCATTTAGTAACGAGAGTGGCAATACTATGAAATATTTCAAAAACCTCCTTGCATTTCTGACATCTGTATTCGTATGTAGGCATTGATATTTTATCATACATTTTGTTGCCGATGCCTTAAGACATCGGCAATAACTATTGTCATTTATTAATACATCCCTCCACCGTACCCACCTGCTCCTGGTGGCATTGGAGGTAGCTTTTCTTCTTTTTCTGGCTCTTCTGTCACCATTGCCTCTGTTGTGATCAAAAGTGAAGCAATACTTGCAGCATTCTGCAAAGCAATCCTCGTCACCTTGGTTGGGTCAATAATTCCTGCTTCAAACATATCTTCAAATTTTCCTGTGTTAACATTAAATCCGACATTCTTGGGTTTTGTTTTTGCATTTTCAACAACGACAGAACCTTCTTCACCCGCATTGTTTGCAAGCTGCTTCAACGGCTCCTCGAGAGCCTTCTTTATTATATTGACACCTATTTGTTGCTCTGAGTCACCAAGCTTTAACTTTTCAAGAACTGGAATTGACCTTAAAAAAGCAACACCGCCTCCGGGAACGATACCTTCTTCAGCAGCTGCCTTTGTGGCATGAAGTGCATCTTCAACCCGTGCTTTTCTCTCCTTCATCTCTACCTCGGTAGCAGCACCAACATTTATAACTGCAACACCACCAGAGAGTTTGGCAAGTCTTTCCTGGAGTTTTTCTTTATCGTAATCAGAGGTAGTTTCATCTATCTGTATCTTTATCTGGGAAATTCTCCCCTGTATATCTTCCTTTTTTCCCAAGCCTTCAATAACTGTAGTATTATCCTTGTCTATCTTGATGGTTTTAGCCTTTCCGAGATCAGAAACCATTGCATTTTCGAGTTTCATTCCAGCATCCTCTGATATTACACGTCCTCCTGTAAGGACAGCGATATCCTCAAGCATTTCTTTTCTTCTATCACCGTATCCGGGTGCCTTAACCGCTGCACAACTGAGTGTTCCCCTCAGTTTATTAACTACCAGTGTTGCAAGCGCTTCACCTTCAATATCTTCTGCTATAATCAGAAGGGGTTTACCCTGTTGAGCAACCTTTTCGAGCAGAGGAAGCAGGTCTTTCATCGTACTAATTTTCTTATCATATATCAGAACTAAAGGATTCTCAAGTTCTGTTTCCATTTTGTCGGGGTTTGTAATAAAGTAGGGAGAAATATAACCTCTATCAAACTGCATACCCTCTACAATATCAAGCTCCATTTTCAGACCTTTACCCTCTTCAACTGTGATAACACCGTCTTTGCCAGCTTTATCCATTGCTTCAGAAATAATCTCTCCAATTGTCTCATCATTATTAGCGGAAATGGTTCCCACCTGGGCAATCTCTTTCTTCGTTTTTGTCTCCCTTGATAGTTTTTTCAACTCTTCTACAACAGCATCAACTGAGCTTTCGATACCTAGTCTAATTGCCATAGGGTTAGCACCAGCAGTAACATTCTTCAATCCTTCACGGAAGATTGCCTGTGCAAGGACAGTTGCTGTTGTAGTCCCATCACCTGCGACATCACTTGTTTTTGATGCCACTTCATTAACCATCTGGGCACCCATGTTTTCAAAGGGGTCTTTTATTTCTATTTCCTTTGCAACTGTTACACCATCCTTTGTAATTGTGGGTGCTCCGAACTTCTTATCAAGAGCTACATTTCTGCCCTTCGGACCCAGGGTTACCTTTACAGCATTTGCAAGCTTGTCAACTCCCCTCTGAATGGCTCTTCTCGCTTCATCACCATATAGAATCTGTTTTGCTGCCATACTCATCCCTCCTTTTCTATTCCATACTTTATTTCTCAATTATTGCAAGGATATCTTCCTCTGACATTAATAGATATTCCTCGTTATTAATCTCTATCTCTGTTCCTGTATATTTAGCAAAAAGCACCTTATCTCCCTTTTTCACCTGCATCGGGTCGTCATCTTTTTTCACCTGTGCAACTTCTATGACCTTTCCTTTCAGAGGCTTTTCCTTTGCAGTATCTGGAATGATAATATTCCCCTTTTTAACCTCCTCTTCTATCCTCTTTACAAGAACCTTTCTGTTTATTGGTCTTACTTTCATAAGCACTTTCTCCTTTCTTTTACATTTGATTTTAGATTTTTATTAAAAAAATCTAAATGTTTAAATTGCGTCTTAATATAATCAAAAAAATGAAGTTTGTCAAGACCTTTTTTTGATTTCTAAAATTTTTTTCTCCTTCTTCAGGGGAATGGTGGGCGGAGCCAGACTTGAACTGGCGACTTCCTGCTTGTAAGGCAGGCACTCTCACCAACTGAGCTATCCGCCCTG
>SOKM01000096.1 GCA_004375785.1 Candidatus Cloacimonadota bacterium
AGTAGGAAGAGGTCAATATTCCAGGAAAAGATGGCTGGGTATAAGGAGCAACAGTTTGAGCTTTTGTGAACTTGATACCCTTTTCTGCCATAGAATCAATGAAAGGGGTAAGCTCACCTTTATGGCCATAACACCCAAGAATATCCTTCCTTAAGGTATCTATTGTTAACAAGACTACATTTTTCACCTGTCACTCCTTCTTGAAGATATGCCTCGCTACACTCGGCAAAGGATTCAAGGGGTCATGCATGTATCCCCGTATACACATAGTATTATATACAAAGTTTTCCCTTTGTCAACCCCCTATTTCTGCTTGATTTGGGATGTTTGAGAAGAAAATCTTGCGCGCACGCTTGACAACGAAAAAATTTTATATATAATGTACAATGTATGTGTGTATATGAGGGGGGCGGCACTGGAGTGACATCCTCCCCACCCACAAGGGGTGGGGCTTCCAGCGGCAATTTTCGTGAAACACGTTATTGCGGGTGTAAGCGAAGCAATCTTGAATTCTTATCAATTAAGAGATCGCTTCGTTACTTCGCTTCTCCCGATGACAGGAAGAAATATAAGGAGAAGACAATATAAAAGCTAAAATCAAAGTGGATTTGGACCGCCAAATAGGAGTCATCGATGGCAATATTTACGGTGAATTTATCTGCCGGCGCCCAGGCTGTTCTGAGGGAGGACTGTACGATCCTCGTCATCCCTCTGCTGATGAAGATGGACTTCGAAAAGATGTCGTAGAAGCTATAAGAGGTCTTAAACCACCCCTCATTCGCTGGCCTGGTGGATGTACAGGCACAAGTTATAATTGGATTGATGGTGTAGGCCCGGTTGAGGAAAGGCCGAAGAAGATAGACCTTCACTTTGGCTGGTCAGAGTCTGAATGCTTTAATGAACCATCTTTAAAGCTTGAGGAAGAGCCATACCTGGATCTTTCGGCAACTTTAGATCCGAAAAAGCTGAAAAGCTTTCCTCACACTTTACATGGACACTCTTACCTCACTCTTATACCATTTTAGAGATGGATCTTGTGTAGCTTTGTGTGATTATTCCTTGAATAAGAATTGAAAGATTGAGAAAAAAGCAGGTTATATTTTGATCTTTCAGGAAATCCTCAGAGACTAATACTTCGGCAGTAAGTCAAATTTATAGATTCCATACTTCAAGATTATACCAGGAGTATTTCAACGACAAATATAAAGCCAAATATTTTACTGATCATAGCAGATGACCACACTTACCGAGATTCAGGATGTTATGGTAATGAAGATGTTAAAACTCCTAACATAGACAGACTGGCAAGCGAAGGAATGCGTTTTACACGATCTTTTACCGCAACGGCTATGTGTGCTCCAACTCGTCAGCAATTGTATACAGGGATCTTTCCTGTCAAAAATGGGGGGTATCCAAACCACAGTCATGTAAAAAAAGGTATCAAGAGTATTGTTCACTACCTCAGGGATTTAGGATACAGGGTTGGGCTTTCAGGAAAGACGCATTTTGGTCCTCACGAGTCTTTTCCTTTTGAAAGAATTAGTGAGGATATTGACTTTGAAGCTATCAGAGAATTCATAAATCGCGAAAAAAAACAGCCTTATTGTCTGATTGCGGCTTCTCACAATCCGCACTGTCCATGGAATAAAGGAGATCAGAGTGTATATAATCCGGAGAAGATAACTGTTCCTCCTTATATGGTTGATACTCCAGAGACTCGCGAAGCTTTATGTAGATATTATGCGGAAGTTACGGAACTTGACCGTGAGGTTGGTGAGTGTATGAAACTGGTAGAAGAGAGTGGAATGAAAGAAAACACTATGTTCGTTTATACTAGCGAACAAGGGATGCAGCTTCCTCATGCTAAATGGACATGTTATGACCTTGGTTTGAGAACAGCATTTGTTGTTCGCTGGCCGAAGAAGATTAAGCCAGGAACTATATCAGATGCGATGATACAGTATGTTGATTTCGTTCCCACCTGTATTGAAGCCGCTGGAGAAAAACCAGCGAAAGACCTTGATGGACACAGTTTTCTTCCGGTTCTTCTGGGAGAAACAGATAAGCATGGAGATTATGTATATGGTGTTCATACAACCAATGGAATCATAATGGGCAGGCCATATCCGGTTAGGTCGATTCGCAGCAAGACGCATAAATACATCATGAATCTTATGCCTGATGCGACATTCAATAATGTAATGATTGAACGGGACCAGGAGAATTTCTGGAAATCATGGGTCAAGAAAGCCGAATCAGATGAGTTTGCTGCCAAACGCGTAAATCTCTACCTTAACCGTCCAGCGGAAGAGTTTTATGATATTGTTAGAGACCCCTATGAGTTGAATAATCTGGCAGACGACCCGCAGTATCGACCTTTGATGAATTTAATGCGTAAAAAGCTTGAAGACTGGATGGAGACTCAAGGTGATGAGGGTATTACAACGGAAATGAAAGCACTGGGAAGACAAACAAAAAAGCGGAGTTAGATCTTTGGTAAAAAAGAGCTAAAAATAGGGCCGGGGGAGGTGAGAAATTAAGAAAATAAATAG
>SOKM01000050.1 GCA_004375785.1 Candidatus Cloacimonadota bacterium
ACTATTTATAATTTGGAGAACGATAGCGCTCTTATCGATTATCCCATTGAAATTAGTGTGAAAGGAAACAAACAATTTAAATCTGATTTTTCCGATTTAAGATTTACTGAATCCGATGGCGAAACACCTCTCAATTACTGGATTGAGGATTTTATGCCTGGAACCAGGGCAACCGTATGGACAGAGATTCCGTATATTCCTGCACATAATTATACAACAATTTATATGTATTATGGAAACCTAAAAGCAAAAGGAGAATCTGACGGCAATGAAACCTTCTATTTCTTTGACGATTTCAATGATTGTGATATTAGCGATTGGAATGTTGTTGCTGGTACTTGGCATGCGAATAATGCATTTCTTGAACAGACAGTGTATACTATCAGACGAAAGATACTATCCTCATATAATATTACAAAACCCATTATTGTAAAGGCAAAACTGAACCATATTACAGGTGACCCAATTTGTGGAATTCATATTATGTTCTCCAAGGACAGTTATTCTAACAACGGCTATTATTTTGGATATGCTGGAATCAACAGGGGCGGAACAATGATTAGCAAAATTACCAACGGAAATGTTGTACAACTTGTAACCGACTCAACAATACAGAATTCTATGTATCCCAATCAATGGCTTGATATTACAATCTATTTTAAAGGGAATGGGATGTATAATATGCTTCTTGAAGCACCAGATGGAAAAAAAGTTTCTTTAGAGACACATAATACTTTATTTCAGAAACCTTTTATCCTTGGTTTATGGGTAGGAGGCCACATTGGATGTGATAATCTTATTGTTTACAAATATACAGGACATCCTCCTAAATTTTCCTTTGGATATGAAGAGCTAAATCCAGGTTACTCTTCCATTGATAATAAAAAGATTTTCAGTTGTCCTAATCCACTAAAAATAGATGAGAGAATTCATTTTTCAACACCTGTTTCTGGCTCCGTAACTTTTTCTGTTTACGATATATGTGGAAGATTGGTTTTACGACCTCTCGAAAATGTTAATCTTTTACAGAGCAAACATTCAATATCTTTAGATATCAAGAAAGAAGGAATCTATTTCCTCCATTTTTATGAAAATAATGGTTCAGAGATTATCACAGCAAGAGAAAAAGTTGTTCTTTTAAGATAAATCTTTCTTATTTCACAGTTTAAGAAGTAAAAAAGCAGGATTAGTCATCCTGCTTTTTTTACACCTAAAAAACACTTGAATATTCATAACTTTTGGGTTAAGATTGGAAACAATGAAAATATATATTTTTTTCAATGGTGATTTTTATCCTGAAAAAACGCCCCTATTGAGTATTCTTGATAGGGGGCTCTGTTTCGGTGATGGACTTTTTGAATTAATTAGATGCATTAAAGGAAGATTCCTGCTGTTTTCTAAACATATAAAAAGGATGCGAGATAGTGCAACATTCCTTGAGATACCATTTCCTTACGGAGAGAATGAATTGTTAAATGCTGCAAAGGAACTCACGAGGCGAAACAAAATAAAAGACGGTGAACTCTATATAGAAATCACAAGGGGTGAGGCTCCACGTTATCATCAATTTCCAAAAAAGACTGAGCCCAATTTTTTTTTGGTTTTGAATCCTTTGAGAGAGATGCCCGAAGAATGCTGGGCAAGAGGTGTGAAGGTTATTACATTTCCTGATATTAGATGGGGATACTGCCACCTCAAAACAATAAATCTTCTTCCGAATGTGCTGGCAAAAGAGATGGCAAAAAATAGCAATGCTTATGAAGCTTTTTTTACAAGAGAGGATAAAAAAGGAACCTATCTTACAGAAGGCTCAAGTTCTTCAATTTTCGCTATTAAGAATGGTTTTCTAATGACCTCCGAACTGGACAATATTCTTCCCGGGACCACCCGTGCTGCTGTGATAGAAATTGCAATGAAGAGAAAAATATCGGTAAAAGAAACTCGTCTTTATCTAAAAGAATTCATTGAGTCAGACGAAGCATTCCTGACGAGTACTGTCTCAGAGGTAATGCCTGTTATAAAAATCAATGACAGGCTTATTGCAAGTGGGATGATAGGTGATTTAACCCTTAAACTTCAATCTGAATATAAAAAGTTTATTAAGGAACACCTCGAGTGGTAAAGAAGTACGCAATGACACCCCCCTTAAAAAAATATTGACAAGGGGTTGGGTTTATGATATTAGGGAAAAAAGACATTCTATAAAGAAGAATGATGTCTGAATCTGCGTAATAAAAAAAAATCAACTTGCTCTGTGAAATAGGAAAATGTTTTGAAAGTAGTCTTATTTCACGGGGTGAATAATCAGATATAGATAATAATTATGCCATAACATTATACCAGGAGTTTACGATGAAATTTCCGATAGGGGTTCTTGTTTCAGGCAGGGGAAGTAACCTTGAGGCAATTCTCAGTCATATAAAAGAAGGGAAATTGGATGCGGAGGTGGTTGCTGTGATAAGTGACAGAGAGGATGCAAAGGCTCTCAAGGTTGCAGAAAATTACGGTGTTGATACGTATTATATCCCCTGTCTTGAGAAGAAGACTGTACTTGTAGGAGAGGCGGAAAAAAAGTATATAGAGCTCTTTAAAGAAAAAGGAGTAAAACTCATTGTGCTTGCGGGTTTTATGCGGATAATTAAGAAGGATTTCCTTGATGCATTCAAGGGAAGGATAATGAATATCCATCCAGCACTTCTTCCCTCATTCAAAGGTCTTGAGGGGCAGAAACAGGCTCTTGAGTACGGCGCAAAGGTTTCTGGCTGCACAGTTCATTTCGTTAATGAGGGTATTGATGTGGGACCTATAATCTTACAGGAGGTCGTTCCTGTACATGATAACGATTCTGTTGATTCACTCAGCCAGAGAATCCTGATGCATGAACATGAGATTTACTCTAAAGCAATTCAACTCTTTGTGGAGGGTAGGTTGAAAGTAGAGGGACGGAGAGTGAAGGTTCTTTCAGGGGAAGTTAAGAAAGAATAGACAGAGATGTTAAGATAACAAATAAGGGATGTAAGATGTACGATGTACGGTTAGAGACGCAGAGCAAGCTCTGCTACTCCAAAAATTCGCAGGTCTTTTATCTCATTTCGTGAGTCCAAATTGAATATGAATTATATCTGAATGAAAAAATCTGTTTTATCTGTGAAAATCTGTGTGCTAATTTTTAAAGAAAGGATGTTTTATGAATGAATCAAAAATAAGAGTGGGAATAATTGGGACTGGTGCTGTTACACAGATGGGACATATACCAGCCTTCAAATCTGTGAGTAAGGCAGAACTCATTGCTTTATGTGATGAGGATGGTGAGAAACTCAAACTTCTTGCCAAGAAACACAAGATTCCAAAACCGTATACAGACTATGAGAAGATAGTTGCTGATAAAGCAATCGATGCACTTGTTATTGCTACTCCCAATTATTTGCATCTACCAATGATAAAGGCAGCCTGTAGTGCTCAAAAACATATCCTTTGTGAAAAGCCTCTTGCACGAACATCTGAAGAGGCATTAAAAATATGCGATGTTGTTAACAGAACAAAGGTGAAATTTATGTTGGGACTCAACAATAGATTCCGACCTGATGTCCAGATATTAAAAAAGTTTATTGATGGAGAGTTAGGCAGGATCTTTTATGCTAAAACCGGATGGCTTCAGAGAGAGGATTTCCCAGAAAGGTCTTCCTGGAAAAATCTTCTTGCTTCTTCAGGTGGAGGTGCCCTTTTGAATCTTGGAATTCACCTGCTTGATGAAGCATTGTGGTTACTTGGATGCAGGAAGGTGAAGAGCGTAGTTGGAAGTGCACATTTTCTAACTAAGAAAAGGGAAGTTGAGGATTCTGCAATTGCGCTCTTAAATATGGAGGATGATATCACGCTGACGATTGAGGTGAGCTGGACATTACTCTTTGATAAGGATTTTACTTATTTTAATGTTTTTGGAAATAATGGGAGTGCCTTGTTAAATCCACTTAAGATTTACAAAAGGATGCAAGGAGAGATTGTGAATGTTACACCAAGTGTTGATGCTTCAAAGAATGCTTTCAAACTCTCTTTTAACCTCCAGGCGGAACATTTTGTTGAATCCATAAGGAGAGGTAAAACCCCTATTTTTAGGGCTGAAGAGGGGCTTGAGATGGCAAAAATCATCGATGCAATATATAAATCTGCAAGAAAGAAAAAAGAGATTAAGATTGATTAGGTTTCTTTTTCCATTTATTACTGCATTACTTTTCAGTGTCTCATTTGCACCCTTCCATCCTTTCTTAAGATTTTTTATTTTTCTTGCCTTTATTCCATTTCTCTGGGCTGTCCTTCATTGCAAAAAAAGGGTTTTCTTAACTGGTTTTATTTTTGGATTTCTGTCAAATGTCGGAGTTTTCTGGTGGATCTCAACATTGATTGTCGAGGATGTGAGTAGAATTCTGATTGCATCCGGAGTTGTCGTTCTTATTCTTTATCTCTCTTTCTACTGGGGATTGGTTGCTCTTCTTATTTCAAAGGTTAAAAAAATTTCCCCTACCATTGCAATCTTCTCTTTTCCTTTTTTCTGGATATCATTTGAGTTTTTCAGGTCTCTTACATCACAGCTCGGTTTTCCATGGTGCAGTGTAGGATATTCACTCTCTAATATCCCTTCAATGATACAGATTGCCTCAATTACCGGAATCTCAGGTTTAGGTTTTTCAATTCTCATTTTTAACAGCCTGATTTACTGGTCTATCACTCGAAAGCATAGGAAGAGAATGATATTGGGTCTATGCTTTTTCATATGCCTTTTTATCTTGCAGGCTGCTTCAGGTAACCTCATTATCTCTACGGCTAAAAAGGGTGAGACTGTAAGCGTTTCACTTGTTCAAGCAAATATCCTTCCTGAAGTGAAGAGGGGAAACGAGGTAGATGAAAGGCTTTCCATTCTTCGGAGTTTGACACTTGATTCTGCTATTCGTGGTTCAGACCTCATCGTATGGTCAGAAACATCTATTCCCTGTTACTACAGAGAGAGCTCTGGATGCATAAAAAGAATAAAGAATTTAGTAAAAGAGATTGGTATACCTCTTGTTGCAGGAGCGCCTGAATATGTTGGAGAACGGAAGGCTAAGAAGAGGTTCATTTATAATTCCGCATTTCTGATATCGGATGCAGGAAAAACCATTGGAAGATATAGAAAAATATATCTGGTTCCGTTTGGAGAACATCTCCCTTTTGATAATACCTTTCCTGTCCTGAGAAAAATTCATCTCGGTCAGGGTGATTTTTCTCCAGGCAGGGAATTTACTGTTTTATCGCAAGGAAGGTTCAAATTCTCTGTACTTATATGTTTCGAATCTATCTTTCCAAGACTTGTAAGAAAATTTGTGAGGAACGGTGCCGAACTTCTTGTAAACATAACAGAGGATTCCTGGTTTGGAAAGACTTCCGGACCATATCAACATGCAGAAATGGCAATAATGAGGGCTGTTGAGAACAGGGTAAGTGTCGCACGGTGCGGAAATACAGGTATCAGTATGCTAGTTGACCCTTATGGAAGGGTATTGAAAACAAGTAAAATCTTTGAAAGGATAATTATAGAAGGAGAAATTCCCTTAAGAAGAGGGACATCCTTCTATACCAGGTTTGGAGACCTTTTCGCCTGGGTAATAGTTGCAATCTCAATCCTTTTATTTATTTTTCCTTTGGTAGCCGCACCTTTTAAGGTGCGAAAAAGTACCCTCGCAGGCTGAAGAGGCTGTGCCAAAATACCACTTTTAGGTAGGCGCAGGCTTCCACCTACGCTGAAGCTTTGGTAGACAGGTTAGCCTGCGAACTTAATTTCTTATAATACAATGAATTACGCAACCTAAAGGTTGCGGCTACCATGCAAAAATTCACATTTTGGCACAATCTCTGAAGATTGGGGCTACAGTGTTAATTTTGCAATAAGAGAACACTGGTACCTGTATCGTTTATGATACAGATGTAGTGTTTCTGTATCAAATTTGATACACTTGTAAATTAATCAAGATTATACTATCTCCTTATTATACATTAACTTAACATTTTCTAAGAATGTATGGCATAGAAGTTGATATGTATATTGGTAGAAAAATGAAGAACGAAAGAACTAACAAAAAAGGAGGTGTTAGATGAAACAGAGAAGATGCTTGATAGTCGTGAGCCTTCTCATACTCGTAGTTATACTCGCAATAAGTTGCAGCAAGGACCCGGTATCCACAGATGAAGGCCCGAGTGATGCTTTCATCCAGAAACTTATTGCCTACCTTGGTGCATATGGTGGCTCGACCAAGGGTGCAGGGTCAGGTGGTGAGCCAGAATCTACCGGGAGTTATTTAATGAGTTATGTAGAATCTGTCTATGTTGATACTATTGATGAACATGGTGAGCACCTGATTGGTTTCTTCTACTACGATGATGGAGGAACTCCCTGGCCTGATATTAGTGATGACCTCTGGGGATTTAAAGGTATCAAGATTTATAAGGATAATGAGGATACCATAAATGTTCCCCCGGACAGTATAACGGATAGAATCTGGTTAGAAATACACGTTCCTCACGATGATAGGCGAATTATCTCAACAGGAAAGAACATCACGGAAGGCCATCATAATTTTGGTGATTCTGCCTACATCTATCTTGAGAAGGTAGATGCTGTTGGTGGAAAGCAGTCAGGAAAGGGTATGTTTTTCGATGTGGAATCGGGACAGGAGTTTCATATATGGTTTGGTCTTGACCATAAAGGAACGCCAGATTACTGGGATGATAATACTGCCTGGATGGAATTCGAACTCACAGACGATGTGAACGAGCAAGTCTATCTTGTCCACATGGATTATGAATCCTGGGATACATCACAACTGACAGGGCATGGCGGCAGTGGTTGGATAAGGGGTGGTGATGCAAACGGTGCACTGATTGCAACCATTGATTTTGATTCAACAGGCTGGGGATGGTTAACCATAGTTCCAACAGGCCAGAAATTCAGAATCTACGTTGGTTAAGATTAATTGTAGGGGCATTCAATTGAATGCCCCTTATAACTGATAGGTGAGGATATTTTTCCTCACCTATCAGTAGAAAAAGAAGAAGTAAGTTGTATAATTTGTTTAACTAAAAAAGGAGGAGGAATGAAACAGTATAGAATTGTTCTCGTCATACTCTTAATATTTATTTCCACATTCCTCTACCCAGAGGAAGAAAAGGAGATCGCAAGCATCAGGGAGATTGTCGAGGTCAAAAGGACTATTGTGATTCCGAAAGACCCTGTTATTTCAGCACTCCTTGCTGTTCAGTATCCCGGACTTGGGCAGGTTTACTGCGGCAGGTATTGGCGTGCAGCCGGTATCTTCGTTGGTGAGATAGCACTTATAGGAATTGGAATATCTATGATAGGAGAACAAAAGGAGAAATTTACTTATGCAGTTACTGATTCTGCAACCGGGGAAATCGTTTACCTCGAGGGTGAAAGGATAAAAGATGAAGAAAGGACGAAAAGGGATAAAGGAATTGGTAATGCACTTCTTCTCACAGCCATAGGCATTCATATCTGGCAGATATTCGATGCATACCATCAGGCAAATGTTCACAACAGAGATATGATAAGAAGAGCAAAAAAGAATGAAACAGGTTTCAATCTGAAATTGAAGGAAGATGGTGTTGGCATTGCTTTCTACAAGAATTTCTGAGGTAGATTTATTAATTTAGTGATTCGTTCTGAGTTTTAAGACGATATTGTAGGTAGCCGCACCTTCTTGCCCCGTTAGAAATTTTTCTTATGGGGTTAAGGTGCGAAAAAGAATACGCAGGCTGAAGCCTGCGACTACCTATAATTCTGTTTAAAATTACACAATAACATAGTAACTGAATAACGAACAAAGGAGAAAAATATGACTTATTTAACAATTTTTTTCGTATTGTTTTCCACTGCTTCATATCAAGTAGAATTTGACAATGCAATGCAGTTGTTCTCCCAACACTACACTGAAGAGATTTTTATGAGCAGTTTCTCTAATAGTGAATATTTCCCGCAAAACGGTCCCTGCTCAATTTTCAGAAGATCTTTTGGAGGTAGAGATAGTCTTGTGATAGGAGATACACCGGGGGAGACTTTGTTTATAAGTGGTAATTATGACATACTAATGGATGTTTACATTATCAATGATGGAGTAATACTCCTGCGAAACGCCAATCTATCAATCAAAGGCAACATTACGTTAGTGAATCAGGGAACATTTGATTGTGACAGTTCAGAGGTTCATTTTCTTCAGGACTACATCTACCATTTTCTTATGTGCATAGCAGACAGTTCTAAGTTTATTATGAGAAACACAATTACTACATTTAATGGGTTTCCAATAAATCTTCTCACCATAGGAAATGCATATCTTCTCTGGGAGAATTTAGATAATAAAGACTTTACGACCGCTGTAGTAATGGGAAATTCGGTCGATTCTCTGTATAATGTGAACAAGGCTGGAGAATGGCTTCTCACGGATAATGGTTATACATCGTTCAGGAATTCTGATACATTGCTCGTATGGTTTTTCTTCCCCGATTCATCAATTATTGATTTTACCTTTCCCGATGAGGACACCGTAAATGGATTCGTATTTGATTCAACCCTGGGTGCTGTATCTGGTTTGGCATATCATACTGAGATTGATAGCTGCACGAATGTTATGTGGGGCATGATTCCGCTTGCAGGAAGTGATGTTACAATAAGGGATTCACAAATAAGAACAACAGGACTTATGTTCAATGCTGATTCTTCGAGTGTTTCGGGGCTTGTTAACGGAATTACATACAATGATTTCATTCTGCCACTTCAGGATAGGGTCTACCATCTTATAAACACTTATGTTAATACCTGGAGTTTTTATCCTGCAGATTCATCCTACCTCGAAGTGCATAGCTGTATCTTTGGAGAAGCTCTGGGAATGGGAGATGCAAAATTTCTGATTCAGAGCGCCTTCTGTGATGGCAGCGGCGGACATATTGAAACTACCGACAATTCACTTGGGCTCATCTTTCTCTCTTCAATGATGTGCGATGTCATAACTAAATACCATAGCGTACTTGTGGTTGGGTATTCTTCCATTCTTCTCGGTAATATCTGGGCAACCGGATCATCCGTAA
>SOKM01000162.1 GCA_004375785.1 Candidatus Cloacimonadota bacterium
TATATTATGTATTTTGTCAACAACATTCTATGACCTTTATGCCCGCAATGACAACTTTTCGCTATACTACTTAACAGGTGAGGCTTGCCATTCTTACACTTAGTTAGGGTAAGGCAAGATGCCTTACCTGTTGGGTGCGATATTTGTGAATCTGTGATCTAATTTTTCTTGACTTTCTGCGTAGTTATGTTAATAATAGTAAAAGTGAAAAGAAAAAAGAGATTTAAAAACGATGATTTCCGTGCTGGTATGGGCTTGAAGGCAAAATTTTCTTTATTGTTGGTTCTCTTTATCCTTATCGTTATGGGTAGTGTTAACCTTTTCTTCGCTTTGCGTGAGAAAAGGATACTCTCGAAGGAAATAAGATTAAGAGGTGAGGCAATTACCAGGAATGTTGCTGCAAACGCTGAGGACCCGCTGGGCAATAAGGATGACCTCCTTTTAGCAAGTTTTGTTCACGATGCAAAAGAAAATAATGAGGGGGTTGTGTATTGCTTTATTACAGATAGTGAGAATAAAATATGGGCAACTACTGAAAAGTTACAGCTTAACAAGATTTACTCACTGCCACAAGGATTAGAACCCCTTCGAGATGAATCAATACTTGTTCAGGCTTATGAAAGATTAACAGGTGAAGAAGTTTATGACATTGCAGCTCCAGTAAGGATCAAGGAGATAATCATCGGAGAAGTACACCTTGGTATGTCCAGGGATGCAATAAAAAAATCTATAAAAGAAACAGGTAAAGGAATGGCTATTGTAACTGCTGTGACCCTTATCGGAGGTGTGATTGGTATTCTTATTCTTGTAAGTTTTATAATCGGTTCACTTGGAAAAATAACAGAAGATATTGAAGCAATAGGAGATGGCGACCTCGATAGAAGAATAGAGATTAGAAGAAGGGACGAGATTGGAAGAATTGCCCATTCCGTGAAAGAAATGGCAATAAAATTGAAGGTGGCAAGAGAAGAACTTGTTGAAAAAGAAAGAATGGAAAAAGAGATGCAGATAGCAAGAGAGATTCAACATACCCTTCTTCCACAGTCCATTCCTGAGACTCCAGGGGTTCAAATTGATGCATACTATGAATCAGCAAAAGAGGTCGGTGGTGACTATTACGATTATATTGAGATAGATAAAGACCATTTTGGAATCGTTATCGCAGATGTTTCAGGAAAAGGCGTTGCAGGTTCACTTATAATGACAATGGTCAGGACAATAATGAGAATGGAGGCATTAAAAAATCCATCCCCCCATAATCTTCTTTCCATCACAAATGGAATGCTAAGGAACGATATACCTGAAGGAATGTTCATTACACTCTTTTATGTGGTGGTAGATATTCCATCTAATAAAATCACTTTTTCCTGTGCGGGTCATAATCCTGCTTTTTTATATAATTCTTCTACGGAAAGTATGCTTATCCTTAAACCAAAAGGACCACCTCTTGGCATTCCTTTATATAACGAGAAAGAATTTGCCAGTCGTTTAATAGAAGGAAAGCAAATTTTTAATCATGGTGATATTCTTTTGCTTTATACAGATGGTATCACTGAAGCTATGAATAAAAATAAAGAACAATTCGGAGAGGCGAGACTAAAAAAACTCTTATCTGAAAATGGGAAGAAAGATGTCTACGAACTTAAAAAAATACTTCTATCTGCTCTTGAAGATTTTACAGGGGGTGCTCCTCAATCGGATGATATAACATTTGTCCTGTTAAAGAAAGTATAAAAGATGTCAAACTTACTTATTAATACCTTTGCAGTAAATACAGATACAGCAGTGATACGTCTCAAAGGATTTATAGACTCGACGAATGCGTCTCGGTTAAGAGAATCAATAGAGACATTTGTTCTCAAAAATCGTTATAATATAGTAATAGGTTTCAAAGAAATCGAATATATTTCTTCAGCAGGATGGGGTGTTTTGATAGGTAAGATAAGAGATATAAGGGAACATCAGGGTGATATATTTTTAACAGGAATGATTGAAAGTGTTTATTCAATATATAAACTTATGGAACTCGACCAGATTTTTAAGTCATTTGAAACTATAGAAGAAGCGTTAAAGATTCTCGGAAAGGAAAGAATTGACTTCAAAGAGATGGTGACAGAAAAGAAACAAATTCCGGCTGAAATCGAGAGAGAAGAATATTTAGTGAAAAAATTTCCTGGAGAAGCAGGAAGGTTGAGAAGTTTGGAGGAAGATATCAAGTTAATTATCGCTGAGACGCCTTTAATCAGTCTCAAACTATTAGCCGAAGAACTTGGGCAAAGAGAGCATGGAGAATGGAAGGTTGGTTGGATTCAACTCAAGAGAACGCTTAAAGAGATGGGCTTTGAAACTGTAACAGAAAGATTGTATTATGCATTCAAAAGAGCAAAGGAAGGTAAATGAAGAAATCATATGGTATTGATACAAGAATTAGATCGGATAAAGGCGATTACCTTATTGAAACCTATGCAGACTCGCGTCAGTTCAAGGTAATTAGCGAATTATTCTTTGAGGGTAAGATATTGGAAATAAAAGAGGTTCCATATGAACCAACCATATCAGAGGAAAGTCTTATAAGATTGATTCAGAAACTTCAAAACTCTGTCATTGTAGATCTTGAAAACCTTTTTGATTTAAATGAATCGATGAAAAAAAAGGCAACTGCAGAGGGGTTATATAAAATTGGAAGACTCTTTTTTAAGAGAAAACTGATAGATAGAGCAAAATCAACGTATGAGGAATCTCTGAAACTCAATCCCAACTATGCAGATGCTTACCGAGATTTAGGAAGGATCATGGCTTTATTAGATGAATATAAAGAGGCAGAGGCGTATCTTCTGATGGCAACAAGGATTAAACCAGAACGAGCTGATTATCACTTTTATCATGGCAGAATATTGTTTGATTCCGGAAGGAGTAACGAGGCAGAAAAGGAATTCAGCAAGGCTTTAGAACTTAATAGCGATTATGCAGAAGCATATTTCTATCATGGTGTAGTCTTATTAAAAGAAATTATGTCGAACACTGAAGAGACGATTGATGATAACAAGATGATTACTGTAAAGGTAGATTTGAAAAATGCTTCAGTCCTTGATGAAAGATTCAGGGGAAAAAGTTTCAATAATGCTTTTACCCTTCTTGAAAATATGTCTTACAAGGAAGCACTAAAAAGATTTCTTGAATTTTCAGGAAGGTTTACTGAGATAGAAGCACATGATGTGATTGATGAGTTTGATATTTTTTCGAAGTACAGCAAAAAGAAGATAAGTCTTCTGACGGTTGACGAATATATAAATGGCATTCTCTCATTGCTTGAAGAACATCCTGAGTTTGCTGACCTTCATAATAGCCTTGGCAAAGCATACATTTTGAAGGTAAGAGCACTCTTAAATGCTTCAAGCCTTGAATTTAAGAAAGCGCTCGAAATAAACCCTGATTACGAAGAGGCAGAGAAAAATCTTGAACTGGTCGAAAACGAAGGGAAAGGGTTTCTCCTTCTTTTAAGAGCAATTCTCAAGTGAGTTCCCCTACTACCTACTTCTTACTCCCTACTGTTTTTTCTGTATTCTGTTTTTGTGGTGGTTTTGATACCACCTCGTATTCTAAATTCTCCAGTAACCTCCATCCACTTTGGTTTGACGAGTGAAACAAGGTCTTCAAGGATTTTATTCACAATATGCTCATAGAATATGCCTACATTTCTGTATTGAAGAAAATAGAGCTTGAGCGATTTCAATTCAATAATCTTATTAAGAGGGATATATCTTATAGTTATTCTGCCAAAATCGGGTAAACCTGTTCGAGGACAGACTGAGGTAAACTCCTCATTTTCAATGATTATCTTTACATCTCTCTTTTTTCTGTAATCATAATCAACGACCTCAATCACGTCCTTTTTGATGGTATCAACGGATTTTATATCCTTCTTTAATTCCTTTTTAATTTCTTTTCCGTCCATTTATCTTATAGCCCCGTAGATGGGTATATGAGTAAATGGGTAAATGAATTCTCCCCGTTTCACCCATTCTCCCTTTCACCCATTCACTCTTCACTCTTCTGCTTTATTGGGCTCGCAATGACCTGAAGATTTCTTGTGTCTTGGTATTGTAATTTGTGAATTGTTTGTGATTTGTATATTGAGATGTTGATTTTTTTTTGATTATTTTACAAACTCCTTAAACCAATGTTGTAAAGGTGGAAGGTTTTTATCTTCGATCATTTCCTGCCATTCTGCGTCAGTAAGACGATTAGCCATTTTCTCCTTGAACTCATAATAAGAGAATGTTGCACCTTCCATCAGATAGGGTTTATTATTTACAGGGACAACAATAAAAAGTTTGAGAGGACTTCCAACGCCAACTTCGAGCACCTGTTTTGTATTTACATCTGTATGAACGTCTGCTATGAGAGCCATCTTTGAATCCGTTCCGTCAGTGATTTCTTCCATAATCTGTGGTGAAAATTTTACTATACCTTCAAGCCTCGAAGGAATGGAATGAAGATATTTTGTAGTCTCTTCATCCAATTGTTCCATCTTATTCTCTTTTACACTTATCTCAATAAGCCTTTTGAGGATGTCATCGAAGCTTCTAAGATTTCTGAGCACCTCATCTGGAATTATTTTTTCCTTCTCAAGCAATGCAGTTAGTTCGATGATAAATAATCTATTTTCTGTGAAGAAACTCGGATATGCTTCAACGTATGCAGGTGGAAATTTCTTTGGGAGATGTGGAGGCATAGAGGTTACCATAACGGTATAACTTTGTTTTGCATAAAGTATGGTATCGTGTCTGAGCTCAGCCCAGGCTCCAAGGAGAGTATTGAGAATCTTTTTTACCCATTTCTTTCTATCGAGATATGGGTTTTTGAATTCGTCAACATTATCAAGTAGTTTCTTAAACTGGTAGATTATTCTGTAGTAAAGGTTTTTTCTCCAATCAGGTTCTTTTAATAGTGAGAATTCTTTCTTCAGTCTATCCAGTTGTTCGTTGTAACCTTTATATGATGCATCTCCTTCTTTCTTGAGAATTTCAAGTGCTTCTTCACAACCAAGAACTGACATTACATCAAGACCTCTTGGAAATCCCCGAACTACGCCAAGCTGTGAAGGAATTGCAGTAAATGGTTTTCCCGTACCTGTGAAGTTTGTTACCTTGTCATAGACAAGATTTTGGAAGATATAGGAATCAGGAATAAATCTCTGCCCCATAAATTTGAAGGCACGTGGTACTTCATCTGTTTCCACGTCTGTAAGAAGACCTGAGATAATTAGAGGTGGTTTTTTATTCTTCACCTTTTGAATAAATTGACTAAGGAGCTTATTCTCTGAAAGAGATGGGAACGGTATTTCTTTTCCGTAAACCTCTTTCATTACCATTTGGTAGTCTGATATACCGAGGTCATCACTTTCACCAACGAAAAAGGAAGTGATTCGGTAAACCTTATTATAACTTTCTAATAAAAGAGGATTATTTTTTAGGGAATAAGTTATGTATAATGCGCTGAGGGTATGGCTCATTCCGAGCATTTCTGGGTCTTCAGAAACTATATTTGATTTTGGAGGATTAACAAAGAAAGCCATCCTTCCGAACCACATCATAGCTTTGAAATACCGTCTGAATGTTTCATTTCTCGTATAATGCCCACGTGGTTTGTATTGACTGTAATCTTCTTTGCAACCGAAGAGGGGAGAGTCTGCAAAACTGTCTGCTTGTTCAATAAGTTTCAATTCCTTTTCAACTTTTTCCTCTACAGTCTTTGGTATCTGAATATCCTTCTTAAAAATCTCACAGGCTACTGCAAAGAAACCTATATTCCTTTCCAGAGCCTCTTTCTCAAAAGTTGAAAGTTTCTCCCTGTTGTAGACACCTGTCATTTCATTGAACATATCCTTGGAAAGAACACCAATAAGGTTATATAATTGTTTTATTTCAATAATTCTTAGTATGTAGTCAAATAGAAGGTGGTCTGTATGAAGCACAATGTCTGTTGTTATGAAGATAGGACGACGTTGTTTCTTTAATTCACTGTAAACATCATAAATCTCATCTTTAGAAGTTTCTGTCAGGATGAAACCATTTTCTTCAAGTCCCTTTGATGCATCATCTGATAGATTTACTTCACCGATGTTATCAACCATTTTCAGTTCAACAGCACTTCTTGATGTGTTTGAAGTGCAGGATATAAAAAGTAATGAAAACAGGATATAAATGAAAGTACGACACATCAGAACCTCCAATTTAATTTATCATTTGACCATAAAGCTTGAATAACATTTCATAATTATCTATTAGCATAGATACAAGCAGAAGTCAATGATAATATGAACCACACAATAAAAAAGCATCTTTATTCTTTCAGGAATGAGGCGCATTCTTTCGGGATAGAGGTGTTGATATAGATACCTGAACCCATTTCAAAACCGGCAACCTTTGTTAATCTCGGGAGTATTTCTATATGCCAGTGATAATATTCTTCACCTTTATCAGAGAAGGGAGCTGTATGGATGATATAATTATAGTCAGGGTTATTCAATTTTCTGTAAAGTGCACCAAGCACATAGATAAGTATTTTTGAAAGGTCAGAAATTTCACTGTCACTTATTTCTCCAAATGTAGCAGCATGTTTCTTTGGGATAATGCTTATTTCAAAGGGAAGAGATGCTGCAAAGGGGACAAATGCTATAAAATGCTCTGTCTCCCTGATTATTCTTTCCTTTAGTTTTAATTCTGCTTCAATAATTGAGCAGTATACACATTTTCCCCAGTCATCATAATACTTAACTGCCTCCTCGATTCTGTTTCTGATATGATGAGGAACGATTGGTGTCGCAATCAATTGTGAATGTGGATGTTCGAGAGAAGTCCCTGCACCTTCGCCATGGTTTTTAAATATAATAACAATCTTGAATCGGCTATCTTTGCTGAGAGAAAGAAACCTCTCCCTGTACGAATGTATTATTTCAATAACAGCATCATTAGATAATAGCCCTATAGTTGTATTATGTATGGGAGTTTCAATGATTACCTCATGACTTCCAATCCCTGGCATCAATAAGAAGAGGTTCTCGATCTCTTTTCTTTCTACATTGCCTTCTCCTATAAGTGCCGGGAATTTATTGGGAACGACCCTGACTGTCCACTCATTATCACTATTCTTTCCCTCATAGATGATACCATTTTCAGGAAGTTTATCCTCGTTACCAGGGCAGAAGGGGCAGGATTCTGAATATTCAGGCACTTCATCAAGAAGTTTTTTCTCTTTATTCCTATACTTATCCGGTCTTTTTGCCCTTTCTTTCGCAATAATAACCCAGGTTTTTGTTGCAGGGTTCTGCCTTAATTCTGACATAGATTCTCCTTACTTATCAACAGGGATTTAAAGAGATAAAAAAAATTACTGTTACTTATATGAGAGAAGATTTATTCTAATTCTATCAAGGGGGCGAAGCCTTCTACCTGATCACCTTCTTTGACATAAATCTTTTTTACCTTCAAATCACCCGATGCGCGCAGTTCATTCTCCATCTTCATTGCTTCTACTATAACAAGAATATCACCCTCTTTTACCTCATCTCCTTCTTTTACGTTGAGTTTCACAACAGAACCAGGCATTGGTGATTTTATGATATTCTCAATAACCTTTGTTTTTTCTTTTGATTGAAATGCTGATTCCTTCTCCTGCCCTCCTTCAAAAATAAATTCCTCACCACCTAAAAGAACGATTTTTCTTGAACCATCTTCTATGACTCTTACAAGGATTGATTTTCCATTATGTATGAGTGATAGGGTGTGGTTGTTTATAAAGACAACATCGAATATCTCTTCTTTCTTTCCATCATTTAGCCTGTATTTGCCGTCTTTGAAGTCAATTGAAATTTTTTTCTCTTCTTCTTTATAGTATACGCTAAATTCCATAGCAACTCCATACGGCAAGGATAAAGGATAAAGGATAAAGGATAAGGTTTCTTCTCATTTTATAAACCACTTCTCCAGCCACCTATCTCCTGCCATACTGGAGGTATTCCTTTTTCTTTTTCTACATAGGATGATTTTCCTTTTGAGAATGAAAAGATTCCATACGCTGCAAGTGCCTCATAAAGGTAACGCTTTTTTTCAATCTTCAAATCATCTTTGTGTTCACTGATAAAAGAAGTATTAAGATTGCCTTTTATAAAATCAGGAGACTTGAAAATCCTTAAAAGAAACGGTATAGTTGTTTTAATACCTACTATTGAATAATCTAAAAGTGCATTTACCATTTTATTTATAGCAGCATTCCTTGTTTCAGCATAGACAATGAGTTTAGAAAGAATAGGGTCGTAAGATGGTGAAATTTCAAATCCTGCATATATACCTGAGTCCACTCTGATTCCGGGTCCTCGAGGCTCTTCAAGAAAGTTAATCCTTCCTGGGGAAGGTAAGAAATTGTTTTCTGTGTCTTCTGCATAAATTCTTGCTTCTATGGAATGTCCCCTCTGCAGAAGTTCTTTCTGTTTTATTTTCAGTTTTTCTCCAGAAGCAATTAGAATCTGCTGATTCACAAGGTCAATACCTGTAACGAACTCTGTAACAGGGTGTTCTACCTGTATTCTTGCATTAACTTCAAGGAAATAGAAATGTTTATCTTTGTCAAGGAGGAACTCTACAGTTCCAGCATTTGCATAACCAACTGCTTTTGCTATTTTTACTGCGGTTTCTCCCATTTTTTTTCTTAAGGTTTCATCAAGGACAGGAGAGGGGGATTCCTCTATAATTTTTTGATACCGCCTCTGGATTGAGCATTCCCTTTCAAAAAGATGAACTACATTTCCATAATTGTCTGCGAGTATTTGAAACTCTATATGCCTTGGTTGTACCACATATTTCTCTATGTAAACCGTATCATCACCAAATGCGGATTTTGCTTCTCTTCTTCCTGCTTCTATTGCCTCCAGTAGTGCTTTATTATTATCAACTACCCTCATACCCTTTCCTCCTCCACCCATTGATGCCTTAACCAGAACAGGATAACCTATTGATTTTGCCCTTTTGATAAAGACATCCTTCTCTTTTGATGCCCCTGTCATTCCTGGAATAATCGGGCCACCTATTCCTTTTACTGTTACCCTGGATGCAATCTTATCACCGACAAG
>SOKM01000086.1 GCA_004375785.1 Candidatus Cloacimonadota bacterium
TTCTTGATTTTGAGATCGATAGTCTCTTTTTCTATTACAAGCAGTGCATAACTCGGCTCAAATCCTCTTTTATCTGTTGCTTTAAGGTGACCGGGATTTATCAGGTATACATTTCCTTCTTTCGCTATGGCGGGGACGTGTGTATGGCCATAGAGCAGGATGTCTATCTCTCCATTTTTTATCTGATTTTCGGGCAGGATATCACCGGGAAAGTCATTTTCATGCCGCTCTTTTGTGTGAGAAAGAAGCACTTTCCATCCTTCCATCTCAACTACCTTTCTATTGGGAATACTTTTTTCCGTGTAATACCCGCTGAAAACGCCGGGGACCTTTTCAACTATGATACCTTCACTTGTAAGGAAATCCACATCATCATAATCATCCCCAAGGTGTATAACCTTAGAAACATTTTCTTCTCTAACTACTTTTGAAAGGGTAAAGAGGTTATCTTTTTCCCCATGACTATCAGTTACTACAATTACTCTCATATTGACCTCCATTTGGTATAATGCTGGAAGCATTATACTTGATTACACAGATTATGTTAGATTACTCAGATTACTTTGTGCAAAGGGCATAGAGTGACATCTAAAGTTAAAATTTAAACAACCCTTCTCTCCAATACCGGGTTGATGTGGGAGACGATTTCGTAATTTATCGTTCCTGCTAACTCAGCAAGAAAATCTGCTGTTACCTCTTCTTCTCCTTGTTTACCCAGGAGGACAACTTCATCTTCAAGTTTAACATCCTCTATATCTGTTACATCTACCAGAGTTATGTTCATACAGACTCTTCCCCTTATAGGAGCTCTTTTTCCTTTTACAAGAACATAAGAAACGTTTGAGAATGCCCTCGAATAGCCTTCGTAGTATCCCACTGGTAGAACTGCAATTTTTGAATCCCGCGTTGTCCTGAATGTGCATCCATAACTTATGAATGAGCCGTCTGGGACATCTTTTAGTTGTGCAATTTTTGTCTTCCAGGTAAGCACTGGTTTTAGTTCGGGTATTTTCTTCCCTTTCATCGAGCAGGAGACCTTTGTCTGTTTTGAAGGCCAGAGTCCATACATTCCTATACCAGTCCTGACCATCTCAAAATAGGTTTCAGGAAAAAGAAGGACTGCAGCAGTGCAAGCTGTATGCCTTATTAGACTTTTTTCGTTCTTAAAAAACTCAGCCTCTATTCTCTTAAATTCATCGAGTTGGAACTGTGCATACGAGTGGTCTGTCGTATCCTCTATGTTTGCAAAATGGGTGGAAATCCCTTCAAGTTTTACAAAAGAACTGCCTTTAATAAATTCTAATAAAGTAGAAAGTCCCTTTCCATTAATCCCCTGCCTGTTCGTGCCTGTTTCAATCTTTATATGAACAGGAATCTCTTTTTTGAGTTTATTCCCTATTTTGTCCAACGTTTTCACTGTTTCCATATTGTAAACCGTTAATCTGAGATTTTTCTGGACCACATCCTCTAAGCTCACCACTGGAACATAACCGAGAACGAGGACCGGCACATCAATGTTGTTATTCCTTAATGCAATCCCTTCCTCAATTGAATTTACTCCAAGCCAATCAACAGGACCTTTGAGAACGATTTTTGCTGTCTCGAGCATACCGTGACCGTAAGCATTTGATTTGACAACTGCCATCAGTTTTCTCTTGTTACCAATAAGGTCTCTTATTACAGAAATGTTATGAAGAAGATTTTCTTCGCTTATCTCAACCCAGATTAGATGAGACTTTCTCAAGTGTCCTCCTCTCTATTTCAGATAAAGACAGGCCAAGTTTCAGTTCCATACCCTGATGTGTGTTTCTCTTTTCAAACTCTTCGTTGATTCTTGCGATAACCCTCTGTTTTTCAAGAGACCATAAGGGGGCAACGAGCCTTTCTTTTTCCGCTTCGCCTGTAATTCTCTGAATGAGAACGTTTTGTGGAAGTCTTTCAATGAAATCAACAACCAGGGAAGCATATTCTTCTAAAGTTAAAACATTAAATTTGCCTTCTCTATAATCTGCTGCAAGTTCAGAATCTTTGAGTATATGCAAAAGATGTATTTTGACTCCGTCAAGAGGCAAAGCAGAAATTACTCGTGCAGTCTCTATTATATCATCCCTTGTTTCCCCAGGTAGTCCAATTATTATGTGTGTGGAGGCAAAAATGTTTTCTCTTTTCTTTGTTCTCAGCACGGCATCTATGAAATCTGCGAGTGTGTGTTCCCTTTTGATTGCGTTGAGGGTATTAAAATGCACAGACTGAAGACCATATTCCACCCATAGGTATGTTTGCTTTGCATAGGATGCGATGAGGTCAAGCATTTCGTCAGGAACACAATCTGGTCTTGTCCCGATTGCAACACCAACCACCCTTTCCATCTGCAGAGCCGTTCTTAATGACTCATCCAGATAATCAATAGGAAGAAATGTATTCGTAAAGGGCTGGAAATAGACGATAAAACCTTTTGCTTTATATTTCTTTTCTGCCCAAACCATTCCTTTTTTAATCTGCTCGGTAAGCGAAAGATTCTTTTCAATAACAGGAGAAGCAGAGGCTA
>SOKM01000075.1 GCA_004375785.1 Candidatus Cloacimonadota bacterium
TTTGAGGAGAGAATTGTGAACTCTTATTTTCTCCTTCTTTTAAGATTTTTCTGATAGTTTTCCCAAACTTTTTTTAGATCCAATTTGGGAATTTGCTCTTTCAATAAATGCAATGCTTCTCTGCTATATCTCTTGAAACGAGCTCCACCAATTCTGAATTCCTTGAAATATTCTTGGTCATCTTGCATATTGAGATGATAAACAACGGCTAATAATCTTGGCATAGTCATTCTAAGTTTGACAGCTAGATCACGAAGACCTAGACTATAGTAGCTCAGTTCGTTAACGCGTTTTACTGCGACTATCCCTGCCTCAGTCTCGTCTTCCCTCACCAACTTTACGGGCATACCTTCCCTCTTACTTATTCTAATGCTAAAAGTTAGTCCTGATCCTTCTGTAACAAAATTTAAACTGGTAATACCGGGAAACAACGTACTGCAGCTTTCACCTTTAGCTATTCTACGGATAATTCTATTTAAATCCCCTTCACTTGGTTGCCTAGTATCTCCTGTTATTGAATTTTCCATAATAGCAATTGACCTTATTCTTGCTTTTGCCTTTAGCCGTTTTCGCCTTTTAGGTGCTAGCAATCTTTTAATCTGTTTGAATTGACTATCTATCATAAGGGATAAATCTACTGGTGGCTTTGTGGAAATTGGCAGTACTCTTTCCGGAAAATATTCCGCTAAATTAAGGCCAAAGACACTTTTCAGGATATCCCTAAAAAGTGTTACCCCTGTTTGGGTGTGTAAGTAAAGTTCGTCTTCTGATATTTCTAAAATATAATGTGCTGCAGCGTCGCGCAGTCCGTTAATTATTTGTATTGCGAGAGCCTCTTCTGGGGTAAGACATTTGACCTGTGCGTCTGTCAAGCATTTTCTCACACAATGGTCAAAGCCCATCGTTTCTTTTGCTCTTTTCTCTCTAATACGACCTCCTTTATGCAGGATCGCAGCTTTTAGAATCATTTCAAAACTATGGTTCAATAACATAAGAACCGTTACAATCCTCCCCTTGTCCCACGGTCTATTAAAATGCTCGATTGAAAGTAACAATGAATTTATTCCATTATCCAATAATACTTTTGTTTCCCTTCTCATTTGTTTTTTCTTCCCACTAGATCATCTATTGTAACATTTAAAGCATCTGCCAATTTAATAACTGTTTCTATCTTGGGATTTTCTATCCCATTTCTTTCTATCTTAATAAGGGTGTTATAAGAGATATTAGCTTCTCTCGCTAATTTCTCCTGGGACCAACCTTTCTTTTTTCTTATTTTGACAAGATTTTTCAGATACATAATCTTCCTCTTGACATTGAAGTAGTATTATGATACAATGTATTTTAATACTATAATTTAACAACCCATATTATGTTACTTGAATCTTATCAAAGGGAGACGAAAATGCAAGCTAAGAAGTGTGCAATTTACACAAGGGTATCAACTGACAATCAAGTTGAAAAAGAATTCAACTCCTGTAAGGCTCAGGAAGAAAAGATCAGGTCTTTTATTGGAAGCCAAGAAAATATGAAGGTCTATAAGGTTTATTCTGACCCAGGATATACAGGTGCAAACCTGGATAGACCAGCATTATCCGAAATGATTAACGACATAAGAGAACGCAATATCGATCTTATTATTTCCTATAAGATTGATAGGCTCGTAAGGTCGGCCAAAGATTTTTACCAACTGGTAGAATTATTCGAGAAACATAATGTTGATTTTATCTCGGTCACAGAAAGGTTTGATACATCTGTGCCATCCGGCAGACTCTTAAGGAATATTATGCTCACCTTTGCTCAATTTGAAAGAGAACTTGCCAGTGAGAGAACCAGAGATAAAATGCTTCAGCGTGCACAAAAAGGTATGTGGAACGGCGGGATCGTCCCTTTTGGATACAAGACGGAAAACAAGAAACTTATTATCAACAAAAAAGAAGCTGATGTCGTAAAGAAAATCTTTGAAATCTATACAACCTCAGGCTCTCTATCCAAAATTTATGGTGAACTAAAAAGAAAAGGGACTACCGATAGACAAAATCGACCTCTATCAAAAAGTGCTCTACACTATATCCTGAGAAATATCGTTTACACCGGAAAGATAAAATATGCGGGAAAAATCTATCAGGGTAACCATGAACCAATTATCTCAGAGGATTTGTTCAACTTGGCCCAAGAATGCCACCAAAAGAAAATTAGAAAGTTACGACTCTATAAAGATTTTCTTCTTTCCGGCCTAATCTCCTGTAGAGAATGCAACTCCTCAATGACACCCTGTTATACAAACAAAAAAACTAAAGGTAAAACCAAACGTTATTATTACTATAGATGTACCAGCACTTTTAAAAGAGACTGGAACTCCTGCAACACAAGGCAAGTCAACGCAAACAGATTGGAAGATTATGTCTTTGAGAATCTGGAGAGAATTTCCTTAGATTTCCATTATATTGATAGTTTGATATTCAAGCTGAATCACACCGTATCGGATGACCACTCAGGACTCGAACTAACGCAATCATGCTCACAATTCTCCCCTCAAG
>SOKM01000216.1 GCA_004375785.1 Candidatus Cloacimonadota bacterium
CGGATGATTTTTTAAGCATAAAAACACATTGTTAATTCTACTTTCGATTTATCTGTGAATTGGAATTTAATAGTTGACAAAAATGAAATTATGTGGTATTCAAAACAAATTAACAAAGGAGGTTTTATGAGTAATTATAAAACATTATTCTCACTGGCCTTGCTGATTTTCTTGCCCCTTTCTCTTCTTGGCGAGAAAATTGCAGTTATCGATTTTAAGCCCATAGGTGTTGACCCTTCGCTTGCAGAGGTTACTACAACTCTTTTAAGAAGCGATGTTTCTTCCTACAAAAATATTTCCCTTGTTGAGGTTGGAGAAAAGATAGAATGTGATAACAAAGAACGTGCGGCAGAGATAGGTCTCAAAATAAAAGCACAGAAGGTCGTCTACGGCACAATCTCAAAACTTGGAACAAAATACATCATCTCCGCCTATGTTGTTGAGGTTTCCACCCGTAACATCGTTTTTCAGGATAGAGTTACAGCGTCGAGTGCAGAGGACCTTGATACTGCATCAAAAAGACTGGCAAAGGCTATAGCGACCGGGAAAAAGGTTGAAGATGTAGCAGAGATTGGTGCAATTACAGAGGAGGAAACAAAAGAACCAAGAAGACGAAAGACTTTTTTTACTTTAGGAGGAAAGTTCGGCATGGGATTTCCCTTTGCAGATAGTTATGGAGGAGTAAAAACCCTTATGTCGGGTGATTTTATATACTGGTATGAGACACCGAAGTTCATTGCAGAGTTTGGAGTTGGTGGAACAGTCACACCTATTACAACCACTATGGGTTTTAGCGATACAACAGTTGGTGAAACGGACATCACAATGAGAGCAGCAGAATTTACCTATGCACAAATGTCACTATTCTATCTTTTTTCAAAGGAAGATTTCTGTCCCTATGCTGGTGGGGGTATAGGAATGAAAAATTGTATTATCACCAGAGATTATCCTGGCTTTTGGGATGATTATTCAGAATCTGCATTCGGTCTTGCATTAAATTTTAACGCTGGTCTCATCATCTTCAGAACATACGATTTCAGGATGCTCATTGAGGGACAATACTCACTAAATATGGCAAATTTTGCAACATTTGGCGGTCCCCATCACGCATTCAAGATCAACTTTGGTTTTACATACAAAAAGGAAAAAGACGGAGGATGTGGTGGGTGCATCGGAGGCGGTTGCTTGTAATGCTTCTTTCACTCTGACTTATCAGGGTGTGAGAAAATATACATTCATACGTAAAAGAACAACACCTCGATTAATCGGGGTGTTGTTCTCAAACATGGAGGTATAGATGAAAAAACTGTTACTCTTCCTTTCGGTTTGCTTGATTGTGTTAACCGGCTGTAAAGAAGGATATCTGTCAAAAGAACTAAATGAAAATTATAAGGGTAAAGCTCCATCAGCAGGATTGGATAAAACTGAAGCTCTTGCAGGAGAATTTGATGCCTATTATGGAGAAGAAAAGGCGGATTTCGAAGAGAAGGTAATCAGAACTGCATATGTAACCATAATGTCCGGCAAAGTCAATGAGTCCTATGATAAGACACTTTCTCTCGTTAAAAAATATAAAGGAATGATTGTCAATTCCAGTACATCAAAATACGAGGAGAGTGAAGAGGCGATAATCGAAATCAAAATCCCTCCCAAGCATTTTCTTACGTTACTCGACGAATTAAAAACTATTGGAAAGGTGGAATCGAAAAATATTAGTGAAGAGGATGTGACAGAAGAGTATTATGACATTGAAGCACGGCTCAATAATGCAAGAAAGGTTCAGGAAAGGTTTTTCGACCTTCTAAAAAAAGCATATAGGGTTGAGGACGTTCTCAAGGTTGAAAGAGAGATTGAAAGGGTGGGAGAAAAGATTGAAACTCTTGAAGGCAGAATAAGATATCTCGACAGTAAAACCGACTATGCGAGGATAACAGTTACTATTTACAATAAAAGAGTTGGTATCATAAAGAAGTCCGGTATAAAGAATGGGTTTATTAAATCATTTCAAATCGCAATCCATTTCTTTTTTGGTATAATCTATTTTATAATCATTATTATTCCTCTCATTATTTTAATCATTGTTATCTGGATAATTATCGCCCTGATTATACGCAGGAGGAGGCGAAGAAGATAAAACCTTTTTTTGACAGTATTCTCCTTTACTGTTTAATCGAGGAATTTAAAAGCATAAAAGGAGAACGGCTTAAAGGTGTTCAAAGAGACACAGATAACAATCTTTATCTTATTTTTAAAAAAATAACACTTTTTGCCTCCACACACCCCTCTTTTTACAGGGTTCTCTTATTACCAGGCTCTTCTTATACGAAGCAATCTCAAAGAACTACTATATTCGAAAAAAAAGAGTTAAAAAAACACCGTTTTGAAGGTTACCTAAAATTCTCCAATGTTCTTGAGATAAGACAATTCGGACTGGACAGAATCTTCTATATAAGTTTCTCTCAAAGAGATACTGCGTTTAAACACTATCTTCTCTTCGAACTTACAGGTCCATCTTCAAATATCTATCTACTTGATAGTGATAAAAGAATACTAATACAACATAAAAGAACAAAAAGAGACAGAAGAGGAGAGAAATATTCGTTTACCCGGTTGGGAAACTATCCTCCTGAGGGGTTTAATGAATTATCCCTTTACGAAACGAAAAGTCTCTCAGCGGAAAAAGACCTTCAGGATATTATTGCTTCCGAATCCCCGAGCTCAACATTAGAAAAAAGATTTAAAAAATTTCCATTCTGGTTGAAAGAAATTGTGGACAAGAAAATTGACATAGAAATAAAAAAATCTTTTAATCAGATAATTAAAAATGCTAAACCTTATATTTTCTATAAGGATAACCTTCCACTTTGCATCTCTCCAATCAAAATAGCGAAAAAAACAAAAAGAAAAGAGTCTTTCAGCGTTGCCGAATTTGAACTTTATGAACATTTAATAGAGGGAGAGAAAAAGGAAAAGATTGAAAGGAAAATAGCAAAGGAAATAAAAAGCAGAGAGAAGATATTTGAAAAACTACAAAACGATCTTGCTACGGCAAAATCAAGTGGAGAATTCAAGAAGAAAGCAGAACTTATTCTTGTTAATCTAATAAAAATAAAAAAGGGTGAGAAAATTCTGAAACTCAAAGACCCTTACAACAAAAATAACATAATCGAAATTACTATGGACCCCGCAAAATCACCGACACGAAATGCTGAAGAATATTTTAAGAAATATCGAAAGGCAGTGAGAGGTAAAAAAGTTATAGAGAAAAGAATAATTGAAACGGGTAAGGAAATTGAAAATCTGAAAAAGTTAAGAGAGAAAATAAATAATTTATGCGGGGAGGAACTGACAGAACTTGAAGAGAGGTTTGTTCCACAAAAGACTGCAAAAGAAAAAAAGAGGATAGAAAAGAAAGAGTACAAAACATTTTTGACTAAAAGCGGGAAAGCGGTTCTTGTTGGAAGAAACAGGGATGAGAATGAAAAACTGACATTTGGATTTGCAAAACCAAAAGACCTTTTTTTTCATATAAGAGAAGCGCCTGGAAGCCATACAATACTTATAAACGATGGCAAACTCTCAAAGAATGATATTGTTGAAGCTGCAAAGATAGCAGCATATTTCAGCAAAGCAAAACATTCTACCATTGTTCCTGTCAGCTATACGGAGAGAAGATTTGTTCGGAGGTCTAAAAAACTTGGACCGGGTAAGGTCATCCTGACAAAAGAAAAAACCATCTTCGTGGAACCGGGACTACCTCCTGATAAAATAATTCTTTTTTAACTCAATAACCCATTAACTCTTTTACTCAAAAACTATATATTTTTATCTTGACATCACAGTAAAAGAGTATTATTATTTATAAAAAAGGAGAGTTTATGAAAGTATTACTATGTTCTGTCCTGATGATTGGTATAATTTCTTCTCTTGAATCGACGACAACACGTTTAAGAAGTATGGGTAATCTTCAGATTGTCATTGATGATAACACAAATAAGATTGACCTTTTCAATTTCGGAAACAATCCCTGTGGTCTATTTAGCAACGAAGATACAAATATAGTTGACCTTGATGTCCTTTATGGCGAGGAGACTTCTAAGATTGATACGATAGAATGTGATACAACTTATATCACATATGGCAATGCAGTTCCTTTTGAACTCCTTGAGTTCATCCCCATTTTTGACAAGGATGTCTTTCAATACATTCCATTACTTACAGCACCCAGAAACCGTCTATTCTATGTTAAAAGAAATAAATCTGAAAGACCGGATTTATGGGGAAATGTTCCTAAAAAGCAGGCTATGGGATTTGGGGTAACATACGGTAAACTTGAGCAAAAATTTACAGATGGGAAAGATAACATCGGAGGTCCTGCATTATCATTTATTTACGACAGGATACAATCTCCCAATTTACATCTGGGATTCGAAGGCGAGTATATCTCTACAGGATACAACGGCGATGAAGAATTTGAGAAAGCATCGTTATCAAATTTCAAATTAACGCCTGCTGTTTCTTTCATACCGAGCCATTTTATTACAATTGGTGCAAAAATAGATTACCATCATCCTTCCTGTTCATTTGGAACTGGTGAGAACGAAAGTGTTTATTCAGGTAATGCATTCAATTTCTCACTATCAACTATTGCTAATATTAATAACTATTTTGAAACAGGGGCATTGATCGGGTATAAGATATTAAGCGCAAAAGAAGAGAACGAAAATTTCTCCCTAAAAGGATTTGATGTAAGACTGAAACCACGTGTTTCTCTTCCCAACCTGCCTCTTGCACTCGGTGGGCTTATTGATATAAGAGAAATTGGAATGCTGGATGAATCAGAAAATGGGGACACACTCTATCATAATAAATATACAAAAATGACCTTCGGAGGAGGCCCTGTCCTTGAAATACAATATCTTCTTATTGGCATTGAATATATTTACTCAACCCTGACATTAAAGGAAAGATTTTTGGTCATTGATACAACAGAAACCTCTATTAGCACTGTCAGACTTGGAGGAGAGATTAAACCTGTTAGTTTTTTAAACCTACGGGGTGGTTATGAATATGTTAAAGAAAAAGAAAGGAAACAGGACGCAGGAGAAATTGTATCAAGAACCATTGGAACAGGGTTTGGTGTTCCCTTAAAAAAATTTGTATTCGATGTTAGCTACAACAGAATTGTAATAGAGGAAATGGAGATAGAAAAAATTATAGAAGATAATCTTTATATGGTAAGCATAAGATATATCTACTAAGAATTAGAGTAGAAGGAGGTACTATGAAGTATTTTTTACTATTTTGTTTCTTTCTTTTTCTTTTCGTATCATTTTCCAGTGCAGCGATGATTGAGAAAGTTATTTTTGACAATCCGGCCTCTTTTTCGAAAAGTGCAGGATATGATGTAATAAAGCTCAAAGGGGCTGACCTTACAGCTGAGCCGGGCAGTCCTCAACTCCCTGTTATAACAAAACATTATTTAATCCCACAGGACGCAGTCGTTACAGGGGTAGAAATTATAAGCAAAATCGAAGAGGAATTAACGGGTAAATTCGACATCTATCCCGTTCAGAAACCCGCTATTCTTAAAGCTCCTCTATTAGATTTCAAACCCGCCCCCTGGGTATCTCAAAATCCTCTAATTTACAGCAGTAAAAAACCTTATCCTCTGGAGTATATCGAGGTGGGTGCTTATGGAAATCTCAGCGGATACAGAATTGTCAGCATTAATTTTTACCCTTACCAGTATACCCCAAAAGAAGGTCGGCTTACAAGGATAAAGGAACTGACATTCAGGATAAACTACAAAAGAGGCAAGAAGAGTACAAGAATAAAAAGAATATCTAAAACAACAAGATGCGTCTTTGAAAAACTCATACATTCCATCTGTGAGAATCCTGAAGCAATGTATGACCCATTCTCAGGGCTCGATTCAGACTCCACAATTGATTATGTCATCATAACCTCATCAGCATTTTCTTCGTATTTCCAGCCTCTTTGTGACTGGAAAACACAGAAGGGTGTAAGGGCAAGGATTGTTATAATAGACTCAATTTATGCAAACTGTCCTGGAGTTGACAATCAGGAAAAAATAAGAAACTTTATAAAGGATGCTCACACAGACTGGGGCACAATATGGGTTCTCCTGGGCGGTGATACAGACATTATCCCATCAAGGGTTGCTTTTGCAATGGCATCAGAGGCAGGTTATCAACCTGAAGACGAAGACAGCCTTCATGCAGACCTTTACTATTCTGACCTTGATGGGGACTGGAACTATAATGGAACAGGACCGTATGGAGAAGTCGCTGATTCGGTCGACCTATACCCTGATGTTTTCGTGGGAAGAGCACCCGCTTCAACAACAGATGATGTGAGCACATTCGTCAATAAAATTCTCACATATGAAATAAATCCACCCCTGGATTATGAATTGAATATACTCTTCTTTGCTATGATTCTATGGCATGATCCATATACAGATGGTGCAATAAGTAAGGATATGATAGATAGCCTCTATATCCCTGACAGATTCAATATCACAAAACTATACGAATCCTGGGGAAACCTGAACTGGAATACAGTAATGACTGCCATAAACTCAGGACAGAATTTTCTTAACCACAACGGTCATGCCTGGTATCATGTAATGAGCATCGGATCGTCACATATCTCGATCCCAGATATGGATAATCTCATAAATGGAGACAGACAGGGAACGCTCTATTCCATTGGATGCTGGACTGGCGCATTTGACTACGATGCGATAAGTGAACATTACATAAATAACCCAAACGGTGGTGGTGTAGCCTTCATAGGAAACTCCAGATATGGCTGGGGTTCACCGGGAAACCCACGATTTGGATATTCAGACAGATTTGATGCAACATTTTATGATATGGTACTTTGCCAAAATATAATAAAACTTGGCAGTGCGCTTGCTATGGATAAGGTCTATTACATACCTAAGTCAAGACAAGAAAATGTTTATAGATGGCACCAGTATCAATTAAATCTTCTCGGTGACCCTGAAATGCCTGTCTGGACAAATACTCCTGAGCTTCTCTCAATTTATTGTCCAGATACACTTCAGAACGGAATGGAGGTTACTGTCACAGTAAGAGACAATCAAGGGATACCAGTAAAAGACGCTCTTGTCTGTTTCTTAAAAGAGCCGGAACTTTACGAAAGAGGGTATACGAATGTATTGGGTGAATTCAAAACAACTATCTCTATCTCCACACCAGGAATGGTTACGTTAACCATAACTGCCTGTGATTTTCTGCCATCTATAGATTCACTCTACACAAGATTAGCAGGCCCATACCTTGCTTATAAGAGCCATTCCATCCAAGATAACATCTCAGGTAATAACGATGGATTGCTGAACCCGGAAGAGAGTGCATATCTTTTTGTAAATATGAAAAATTATGGAACCCAGTCTTTAACAAACCCTTCAATTCAGTTAAGTTCAGAAGATACATTCATTACATTAATTGATAGTCTACATACATACACGGGTTCTGTAGAGCCTGAAAGCACCATCCTTTGCACCTTTGCAATCTCTGTTTCAGCAAACACGGAAAACGGTGATGTTGCCAAATTCGATCTTTTTGCTACGTCATTAGAGGGCAGCTGGCAGAGCTGGACAAATGAGATTATAGCAAAACCTGTGCTTTCTATAAACTGCGACAGTCTGTTTGACGAAAACAACAATGGTATTCCCGAACCAGGCGAAAATATAGACCTCTACTATTCCCTCATCAACTGGGGATATGGATACGGTTACGATGTCAATTGCTCATTTTCAGAAACAGACCCCTATATTGCAATAACGGGTGGTGCAAATCCATCCTGGTCAACAGTTTTTCCTGAAAGTTCTGAGGCAGGAACACTCTCATTCTATATATCACCTTCCTGCCCTGACCCCCATTTTGCAACAATTAATTATACCATTTCAACTGTCGAGGGTTATTCATTTCCGGGTTCACTTCTTGTCTCAATAGGTCATTTAGGTTTTTCTGACGATATGGAATCAGGAACTGCAAAATGGACACACTCGGGTCAAAACGATAACTGGCATCTTTCTACTTACAGAAAACACGCAGGAGATTACAGCTGGTATTGTGGCGTCGAAGCAACCCACAACTATGTATCAAATATGAATGCACAGTTATTAAGCGTTCCTTTCAATGTGGGACCAAACACACATCTTAAATTCTGGCACTGGTATGAATTCACAAACTATGGTTGTGATGGACTTTATGTTATAATTAAAAGGCAGTTTACCTCTGATACGCTTGATTTCATAGGAAGTGGAGGAGCACTCGATTCACTTCTTAATATCTGGAGTGACTGGTTACCTGAGGATTATGACCTTTCTTACCTCTCCTTGGGTGAAGAAATCCAGCTCTGTTTTTCCTTTATCTCCGACGATGCTGACACAGCAGAAGGTATATACATAGATGATGTTAACATAGAAGGCGATAATATAACGGGAAAGAAAAATATAGAACTTTACATTCCAGTGTTTAATAATAATCTCTTTGTTTACCCGAGTCCGATGAAGGATTACACACATATCCTTCTTTCTTCAGCTGAGACTGATGCAAATGTATCCCTTACAGTATATAACGTATGCGGCAGAAAGGTCAAGAGACTACTTAACGGAAAGCTCGAAAAGGGAGAAAAGATAATTACCTGGGACGGAAGAAATGAGCAAGGAAGACGGTTACCGCAGGGCATCTACTTTATCAGGATGGAACTTAGGAATAAGGGATTTGTGATAAATAAGAAGGTTGTGCTGATACGTTAACTTCGTTTTAGTGAAAGGATGTAATCTGTGTAATCAGATTTTAAAAAGGAGGGAAGGATGAAAAAGTATTTCTTTGTTTTTATTCTCCTGTTTTTTGTTTCGAATACAGTTGCTGGGTTCCCCAAAATCCCCTTTTATAATAATTATGACATTCCAGGGTTTTCTTTTAATCAATGGAGAAGCGATTTCACCTGGAACTGGATTGGTCCTGAAGGCGGAATAATGTGGAGGGTTATAATTGACCCTGTAAA
>SOKM01000274.1 GCA_004375785.1 Candidatus Cloacimonadota bacterium
AATCGGTTCGGTAAAAAGCCTTTGCCAAGGGTTGATAATACCTGTTTTCTCTGTGCCGGAAAGAGGAGTCAACAATAACGTCAAGCCCAGAATCAGAATTTTCACTCTCATCATTATATAATATAGGACTTTTGGCTCATTAATCAATAGCTTATGCGATGATTCGGGGGGCTAACTTAACCTACCCGTAAAGGTTAACCATATCTGGGGGGAGAAAATAGTTTGAAATAAAGCTTGACAGGACCATCCCCAGATACTATTATATATACATATAATGTGCATAAGAGAAAGAATGAGAGGTAACTAATGGAATTGCTTGAAGACAGACCTTGTAAGTTCTGTAAGGAGATTTACACTCCTAGAGTATTCTGGCAAAACTTTTGCCCCAAGAAGAAAGGTGAGCAATCCTGTCACGATAAATATTGGAAAGAAGTTTATCAATCAAAGACTGCTATGCACAAGAGGATGGAAGCAGTCGAGAAGAAAGTAGGCATCAAACAATAATATTCTCATGGGAGGGGAATGTGAATCAAATCGTTAGATCAAAACAATTACCAAAGAATCATGTTGTCATTCGAGTCAGGGATTATGATGGCAAAGTAATTGATATCATCTCACAGCCACATGATGGCACTCCTGATGATATCATAAGCCAGATGGGAAATCTCCAGAGCAAAACTTATTGGATGGAGGATGCTTCTGGAATCAATAGCCAGAATTTTGCCACAGATGAGAATGGTCAATTGAAATGGGTAGTTGCTCCGAATTGTCTGAGTATGGCTGAGGTTGGAACAAAGGAAGCAAGATATATTTTGGGAGATATTTCTGCAAGAACTTAAATGAGACGCTTCAAAATCCTGTCTTGTGGAGGTGTTACTAGAACTAATCTTTCGAATTATGTTGTCTATGGGAGGGGATTCATTCCTCTCCCTAATTTATTTAAGTGAGGTGAATTATGAGAAGCAAGAGAAAAGAATGTAAATCTATTAAAGAATTAAAAGACTTATACCAAAAAATAGACCTCGTATGGGATACACAACAACTCAAGTTCATGATAGTTGAAATATTATTTATCGCTGAAAGTTTAGAAAAAACCCATTCTTTGATTTACCAAGAGCTGGTACAGGTAGGTAGAGTAAATAGACAATTAGAGATATTAACTCAAAAATTATCTCTAAGACGCAAACGAAAAGTGAGTCCATATCAGTTGAGATTAGGTCAATTCCTAAAGAAAGGAAAAACTATCCAAGAAGCTCATAAGTTGGCAAGAGGGGAATCATGACTAAAGCAAAACAGAACCCATCCTCTACAGATAGGCTCGGGAAAACAAAACATACTAGCGATATGCTTCTTGACTCTGCAAGAATAATAGTATCTTCCACGAATCCTGTCAAGCTAATCACAGCACAAATCCAATATTGTAGGCTTGTGGAGAAGATGTATCGGCAAAATGCGAGGGTGAAATGATGGAAAAAATGGAGAGAAAAAAAACCGTTTTATTAAGTCTCATTGCTGACTGGGAAAAACTTTGCAAGAAATTTCTTTCGAAACAAATTAGAAATGAAAAAGTATATAAGGTTAAAAAAAATCCATATTCATTCGGATATATATCGGGAGAACTCAAGGCTATTGAGATAATGAAACAATTGATTGAGGAAGCATGGAGACGATAATGGAAGCAATAAAATTAGCATTTGAGGCTACCGTAATCACCATGATTTTTATAGGCATCTTGGCTTTGCTCATCAATCTAATACCATCAAAAAAGTTCTGCGTAGTCTGTGGAGACCCGTCTATAGATGATTTCTGCTGTGAGGGCTGTGAGAATCTCCGCTATGATGAGGAAGAACTTAACCGGGAAGAGGAGATAGAGGATGGGGAAATATATGATGAGGATGAGGAATGGGAACGATGGGAAAAGATAGGAAAGGCATTGCCATGAAAGAACAGAAAATAATGGAAAACAAAATACCCACTTATTTTTATGTTTGTCCCTTTGATGGAACTTATTCAGGAGAAATGCAATTTTGTGGTAAAGTAACTGGTTTAACCCAAATAACCTTTGATGAGATAAATGCTCTTGCAGGTCGACCAATATTGGGTGAAAGGCTTCAATGTCCTAAGTGTAAAAGGGTTTTTGGGTGGCATCAATTAAGAAAAAAGGAGGATAAATGACATTACTAAAAGTCGCAAAGCCAGAAATGGCATATCTCAAGATGGGGATTTATGGCGAGGCTGGAAGTGGGAAAAGCTTCACAGCCTCACAGATTGCCATAGGTCTCCATAAGTACATTAAATCTAAGGAGGCAATTGCTTTCTTAGATACCGAGACAGGGAGTGATTTTGTCCGGCCTATTTTCAAGAACGAGAAGATCGAATTCATCACAGCCAAAACGAGAGCATTCAAGGATGTTCTCACTGTGGTAGATGAAGCTGAAAAGAATTGCTCGATCCTAATCATCGATTCGATCACCCACATCTGGAACGAGATGACAGATTCTTATTGCAAGATGCACAAGATTG
>SOKM01000263.1 GCA_004375785.1 Candidatus Cloacimonadota bacterium
GAGATTTTGCATCTGCGAAAAATACAAGGAATGCCCGCAGTATCAGGAATATATAGAGAATAAAAATATGCACAAAAATATTGGACAAAATACGAAAGGAGTTTCGAATGGAAATAGACCCAAAGAAAATTGATTATGTACTTATGAAAAACAGGAGAGACAGGAATGCACTTATTCCTATCCTCCAGGACATCCAGGCAGAATTAAACTGGCTGCCTGAAGAAGCATTAGAAATAGTTGCACTGGAACTTGGAATACCATTAATCGACGTTTACGGAGTTACTACCTTTTATAGAACATTCAGTCTCAAACCGAGAGGGAAACATATTGTTACCGTCTGCCTGGGCACTGCCTGTCATGTTAGGGGTGGACAGAGGATTACAGAGACCATCTCAAGAGAACTTAAGATAAATTCTGGAGAAACCACTAAAGACCTCAAATTTACTTTAGAAACAGTTAACTGTTTAGGATGCTGTGCTATAGGTCCAATTGTAGTCGTGGATGGAGAATATTATGGGGGGATGACCTCCCAAAAGGCTCTTGCGCTATTAAAAAGAACAGGAAGGGAGGAGGCGTGAAAAAATTAAATACCTTTGAGGGTTTAACAGTGCTGCAAGAGAAGTTATCTAAAAAAAGAAATGATAGGTTTATTTCCTTAACTTCAGGAACCTGCGGTCAAGCAAGGGGTTCCTTAAAACTTGAGAAAGCCTTTAAGAAAGTAACAAAGGGAAAAATTGATATAAAAATCACAGGGTGTCATGGGTTCTGTGAAGCTGAACCAAATATAATCATCTTTCCCGAAGGAATCTTTTACCAGCACCTTAAGCCAAAGGATGCTGAGGAGATTATTGAAAAGACTATAATATTAGGCAAAATAATTGATAGACATCTATATAAAGACCCAGAATCAGGAGAGGTTTATACCTATCAAAAAGATATACCATTCTATAAGAAACAGATGAGACTTCTCCTGGGGGATAATCCGTTTATAGATCCTGCAAATATAGATGACTATGTTGAAAAAGGTGGATACCAATCCCTATCAGCAACTCTAAAAATGAAACCGGACGAGATAATTAAAGCAATAAAGAGCTCTGGACTCCGTGGAAGGGGTGGAGCTGGTTTTCCAACAGGAGCAAAATGGGAGATGGCAAGAAAACAGAAAGGAGAGAAAAAATATATTATCTGTAATGCAGATGAAGGGGACCCTGGTGCCTATATGGATAGGAGTCTGCTCGAGGGTAATCCACACTCTGTTATCGAAGGTATGCTCATTGGTGGTTATGCCATAGGCGCGCAAGAGGGTTGGGTATACGTAAGGAATGAGTATCCTCTTGCTATTAAAAATCTTACAATAGCAATTGAACAATCAAAAGAACTTGGTCTTTTGGGCGAGGATATACTTGGTTCTGGCTTTATCTTTGATATAAAAATTGCAAGGGGCGCAGGTGCTTTTGTCTGTGGTGAAGAGACAGCACTTATGTTCTCTATTGAAGGTAAGAGGGGAGTTCCAAAACAGAGACCACCCTATCCTGTGGAAAAGGGTCTGTTTGGTAAACCAACAAATATAAATAATGTTGAGACCTGGGCAAATGTGCCAAAAATAATAGAAAAAGGAGCAGAATGGTTTTCAAAGATAGGAACCGGGACAAGTAAAGGAACAAAGATATTCTCCCTTGTAGGAAAGGTTAAGAATACAGGCCTTGTTGAGGTCCCTATGGGGATAACCTTAAAGGAAGTCATTTTTGATATTGGCGGTGGCATGCTTAACGGCAAGGGCTTCAAGGCAGTTCAGACAGGAGGACCATCTGGAGGTTGCATCCCCGAGAAACTTATAGATTTAGCAGTAGATTATGAATCACTTGCCGAGGTAGGTTCAATAATGGGTTCAGGTGGTATGATAGTAATGGATGAAGGGACCTGTATGGTAGATGTTGCAAAGTATTTCTTGAATTTTCTTCAGGATGAATCCTGTGGAAAATGCCTCTCCTGTCGCAAAGGGATTCAAAAGTTGCTTGAGATTGTCACAGATATTGCAGAAGGCAAGGGAAAGGAAGAGGATATTGAAACCCTTGAAGAGCTTTCTCAAGTTGTAAATGATACCTCTTTATGCGGTCTCGGCCAGACAGCACCAAATCCAGTGCTTTCTACTCTTAAATATTTTAAGGATGAATACCTTACACACATAAGGAATAAAAAATGCCCGGCAGGAGTTTGTAAAACCCTTATTAAATATACAATAGATGCTGAGAAGTGCACAGGATGTACAGCCTGTTTAAAGGTCTGTCCCCAGGATGCAATCAAAGGAGAAAAGGAAAAACCACATTCTGTAATCGAGGATAAGTGCATCAAATGCGGGATGTGTTTTGATATCTGTCAATACGACGCTGTGCTTATAACTTAGTAGGAGGTACAGATGCCTAATGTAAGAATTGATGGCATAGATTTTGAAGCTGAGGAGGGATGGACAATCCTTGAGGTTGCAAGATTTCTTGGATTGGAAATTCCTA
>SOKM01000062.1 GCA_004375785.1 Candidatus Cloacimonadota bacterium
CTGGTGGTGGCCCATTATTTTTGGAACAACCTATTGAAAGTATAGATATAAGAATTAAAAGAACAAAAATCAAAGAAATTTTTCTCATTCAACCTCCTTTCTAATTTCTACTATTTTAGTAAAATTTCTTCTCTTTGTCAAGAAAAAAATTATTGACTTTTTAATTATTGTATGTTAAATAGAGCAAACAAAATACTGAAGCTGCAGGGTTTATCCTGCGTCATATTCGTTCAGCCAGTAACAGGAGGTATAATGAGAGTTCTTAGAATCATTTTTTTATCTTTTTTTCTTTTCTCTTTTAATATTGCAAATGCAACTCTTTCCACAATTGGACAGAAAGGAATGCTTCACACAATTATAGCAGGAAACGAGGGAAAAGGAATGATTGGAATTGGTGGCTATGGTTTATACTGGCAGTCACCTTTGGACTTTACTACAATGACAACTGAATATAAGAAAGGAATTGGCAATTATTTTGTCACTTATGTTCCTTACAACTTTATAGAAGCTTTTATCTCTCAGGCAGCAGGTGCATATCAGCAAGAGAGACCGAAGGAACGAAATGTCGGTGTTGGCGACACTTACCTTGGATTAAAGTTTTCAAGAAAATTACGCTCTTTTATACATTGGGGAATTTATAGTTCGTTAAGAATGCCCACAGGTGAACAGGATTATGGTTCGGGAACCGGAGCGTTAGAAAATGATATTCTTTTAACAATGGATCTAACAAGATATGAAGTTACTCCATTTATGATTCATTTCAACCTTGGATACATAATGACTGGGGAGGGTGAACCTGAGACATATGAAGAGAGTAATGGTATTCTAATCAGGTCTGCTGTGGTTATCCCTTCGCATATATTCAGCCCTTTTATTGAATATTCTACTTACCAGGCGACGGGAATGGAAGACCTTGCCTTCAGTGAAAGCCCAATCCTTCTAACACCTGGCCTTGCTTTCTACTTACCGTATGGACTTTCCTGTCAGGCGGGTGTTGACATACCAATATCAAAGGTAAAACCTTACAAGAGAAGAGCAGTTGCAAGTGTTTCCTGGGTGATACCTTTGAAAGAACTCCTGAAACCTTTCGGTGCAAGAACACTTTTCGGTCAGGTACTGGATAAGGAAACAGGATTACCAGTTGGTTCAGCAAAGGTCAGGATAATAAACTCGGATCTTCCGCCAAAGGATACTAATAATGAGACAGGAATATTTAAATTCAAAAACCTCAGTGATGATTTCTCCACTATAATGATTGAAAAGGAAGGATACAAAAAATTGGTGAAACTTGTGGAGATAAAAAAAGGTGAGGAGAAATCATACCAGTTCAGGATTGAACAGATAAAGGAAGGAAAGGTTTCTGGCAGGATAATAGATAAATTTTCTTCCAAGCCGGTTGTAGCAAGCATTTCTATCATTGGAAGTGATGAGAATTTTCAAACCAATCCTGATGGAAGGTTTACCATTTCTATTGAAGAAGGAATTTCCGAACTTACTTTTACTAACGACGAATACGAATCTTACAGAACAACAGTAAATATAAAAAAAGGAGAAGAGGAATTTCTTTTAGTGAAAATGCGACCAATTGAAAAAAGGGACAAGCTTATCGGTATCATCTATTTCGAATCGAATAAAGCAGTAATTAATGATGAGACAGAAGAAATTTTCCTGAAAGCAATACAGTACCTAAGAGAAAATCCGGGGGTAAAAATAGAGGTAGGAGGACATACAGATAACACAGGCGGAGAACATATGAACCTCGAACTGTCAAGGGTAAGGGCTGAATCTGTACGTGAACACATCTTATCTCAGTATGGCGTCAATCCTGAAAAAATAATTGCAAAAGGGTATGGGGAATGGATTCCTATAGATAGTAACGATACAAAGAAAGGAAGACACAAAAACAGACGGGCCGAGATTAAAATTATATGGGTAGACTGAGAACGCTATCGCTGTGAATTAAACGTCTGCGGCTGTAAACAAACGACTTCGTCTGTGTAACAAGCACTTCGTTGTAAGAAAACGCTTCGCTATAATCAAATCCCCCTTTCTAACTGACCTTTGCTCCTACATCTATGGGTTTATCTATTGTAAGCAAAGCAAGTTCATTATCCTTTGTTGCTGCCAGAAGCATACCATTTGATTCAATACCTTTAATTTTTGCGGGTGCCAGGTTTGTAACAACTATAATCTTTTTTCCAACAAGTTCTTCAGGCGAATAGAATTCTGCTATACCTGCAACCACCTGTCTCTTTTCACCTCCAATATCCACTACCATCTTTACTAATTTCTGGGTATTCTCTACCTTTTCGGCACTCTCCACAGTTGCGACCTTCATTTCCACCTTTGAAAATTCATCTATTGAAATTATCTCAACCATTTCTGCCTCCTCTATTCCAAGTTTTTCCTTCTCGATTCTTATCCTCTCATCATCTACCTTTTTGAAAAGAATCTCAATCTTTCCCATCTTCTTATTTTCAGGTATTCTTGGTTCTCCCACCTTTTCCCATTCGTTTCTTTCGATATCCAACATACCAAGTATCTTCTTAGAAGTGAAAGGAAGGTATGGTTCCATAAGTGCGGCAAGTCCATCAACTACCTGAATACAGGTATTTATCGTTCGTGAGCATTTTTCTTTGTCCTCTTTTATCGTCTCCCAGGGTTTTGTTCTATCAAAATATCTATTTGCTTCCTTCGCTAATTCCATCAATGCCTTTATTCCTTTTTTTAATTCAAAGGCTTCTATTCTATCCTCTATTACTCCTCTTGTTTTAAGAAGGTATTCGAGCATTTCTCTGTCTTCTGCTGAGAGATTAACTGCAGCAGGCACCTTTGAGGAATAAACTCTATTGACAAAACTGATGGTCCTATTTACGAAATTTCCCAAGATATTGGCAAGTTCGTTGTTCACTTTTTTCTGGAAATCATCCCAGTCAAAGTCGGTATCCTTATTTTCAGGCAAATTTACAGAAAGTGCATACCTCAATAAATCTGGTTCAAAAATATCAAGAAATTCATGAAGCCATACTGCTCTCTTCCTGCTTGTAGAGAATTTTCCGCCTTTTATGTTCAGAAATTCATTTGCAGGGATTTCAGATGGCAGCACATAATCACCATGAGCAATAAGCATTGCGGGCCAAACCATTGCGTGAAAAACGATATTGTCTTTTCCAATGAAATGGACCAGGCTTGTTTCAGAGTCCAACCAATAATCCTTCCACCTGTCGGGTTTTCCAATCCTCAAGGCCCATTCCATTGTTGAAGATATATACCCTATTGGTGCATCGAACCAAACGTATAAAACCTTACCATCTGCTTCCTCTAATGGAACTGGAACCCCCCAGTTCAGGTCTCTTGTGATAGCTCTTGGTACAAGCCCTTCCTTGAACCATCCCCTACAGAACCTTTTTACGTTATTTTTCCAATGTTTTTTGGGCTCTATCCATTTTTCAAGTTCTGGTTGTAATAGGTCAAGTCTAAAATACCAATGCTCTGTCTCTCTCAGAATGGGCGTTCCTCCGCATATTTTACATCTCGGAGATATAAGGTTTTCAGGATCAAGCCATCTCCCACAATTCTCACATTGGTCGCCTCTCGCCTCTTTTGAATCGCAAAATGGACAGGTGCCCTCTATGTATCTATCTGCAAGGAATCTCTTGCATTCTGGACAAAAATATTGCTTCGTCCTTTTAGTAATAATATAATTCTTATCATTGACCTTTTTGAAAAAGCTCTGTGCATTTTTATGATGGAGCGGTATAGAGGTTCTGGAAAAATTATCATGGACAATGCCCAATCTCTCAAAACTCTCCTTAATATGCTTGTAATAGAAATCAACAAGTTCCTGGGGTGATTTTTTATCTCTTTCAGCCTCTATTGTTATTGGTACGCCATTCTCATCTGTTCCACAAATATGTATAACATCCCTGTTCTTTAATTTCTGATAACGGTAGTATATGTCTGCAGGCAGGTAACAACCTGCAAGATGACCAAGATGAATTGGACCATTAGCATAAGGGAGGGCACTTGTTATGAGTATTTTATTTTTCACTTTTCTTCTGCCTTTTCAGGAAGCTGCGCCGTGGGAATATCTTCCACATCCTCTTTTCAGGAAACTTTATCTTTGAGCGATGAATGACCTCTTCCGACTTATCTTCATATTGAACCGTTATCTCTTCGGCAAAGATATTTATCTTTGTGATAATACACTTACCTTTATCTGTATCTAACTTTGTTCCAATCTTAGGATATTTCTTTAATTCATTTGAATAAAATTCCTCTTCGTAAGTTAGGCAACACATTAACCTTCCACAGACACCTGAAATTTTTTGTGGGTTAATATTTATATCCTGATTCCTCGCAACCCGGATCGTTACAGGTTGAAATTCTTTTAAGAAAGTTCTACAACAAAAGGACCTTCCACACAACCCAAGACCTCCTAACCGCTTGGCATAATCCCTTACTCCAATTTGCCGCATTTCTATCCTTGTTTTGAACGTGGCTGCGAGGTCTCTTACAAGATTCCTGAAGTCTATCCTGCCATCTGCTATAAAGAAGAATTTCAGCTTGTGCCTATCAAATTGACATTCTACATCTATTAATTTCATCTGGAGATTTCCGCTAAGAATTTTATCTTTGCAAAACTCATATGCTTTTTTCTCCAGTTCTTTATTCTTCTCCAATTCGAGAATATCCTCTTCTGTAGCTTTTCTCTCTATCTTTCCCTGAATATAGGAGTCCTTGATAAAATCTACTATATTCACCACTTTACCAAAAGCTTCAACATCATTCTCTGTCTTTACTACTACACTATCACCCTTTTTTATATCAATAAGTTTCTGGTTAGTGAAAATATTCTTTTCTCGCTCTCTCAAAATCACCTCGTAAAGCATTTATCCTTCCTTTAATCGTATAATCGTAACTATTTTGCCACAAAGACTCCAAGATTATCAAATAATTCTCTTTTCCTGTTCATAGTCTGTAACTAATATTCATCCTTTGTGCCTTCGTGACTTAGTGGCTAATTTGTTTCCTTTATTCTATCGAAAATTACATTTGAGATAAGTTCGGGACTGATATTTCTTGAAATGTTGATGAGTGATTTTTCCAGTAATTCTACTGTTTCATTCAGTTCTTCTCTTGAATATTTAGTGTGAACTGAATGAATGTAATCTTTCATATCAGCATTTATCAGTTTCTCTCCTGTCCTTGCAATCTGAATATCTCTGAAGAAAGGTAAAAGAAAGTTAATGATTTTTTCTAAACCCTCTTTGTCGTAAATCTCTTTCAGTTTATCATAGTCTTTTTTGGTTGTAATTGTTTTTAAAAGCTGCCTCTCCCCTCTTCCTTCCTCATCAAGAAATTCCATTGCATTTTTTATGCTCCCACCTGAGAGTAAACAAATTAACTCAATTTCTTCATCTGTAAGTTCTCCTTTTTCTGATAGAAAATTTTTCATTTCTGTCTTACTCAATCTTTTAAATGTTATCTTTTGACACCTTGAGACTATCGTAGAGAAAAGACCTTCAGCGTGAGAGGAAGTAAGAATAATTGTTGTATCCTGAGGTGGCTCTTCTAATATCTTAAGAAAAGCGTTCTGAGCTTCGTGTTTCATTGCATCGGCATCAATTATTATTACCACCCTCCTTTTTGCCTCGAATGGCTTCATAAGGAGGGATTTCTCTATATCTCTTATATCATCTATAGAGATAATTTCTGTTTTTTTATACTTATGTATCTTACCTTCCCGTAATAATTCATTTCTTTTATTCTCTTCCCTGATCTTTTTTGGCACTGGAAAAACAATTTTAACATCAGGATGAGAAAACGTTTCTATTTTCTTGCAGGACGGACATTTTACCCCAGAAATATCTTTTGAACAGGAATCGAATTGATATAACTTACAATTCATTGCTTTTGCAAAGTTTAAGGAGGTGGTCGTTTTTCCAACTCCCTCGGGACCACTAAAAAGATAAGCAGATGCAATCCTTCCCTTTTTTAATGATTTTTTAAGAAGTTTTTTTACCTCTATCTGTCCAATTATTTCATTGAAACTCATCAGTTCTTTTTAAGAAATGGTAGGGGATCAATTGGTTTACCATTTTTACGTAACTCAAAGTGAAGCTTTGGACCTTCGAGTGACCCCGTATCTCCTACAGTCGCAATTACCTCATCCTTCTCTACAATATCTTTAAGATTAACCTTCAGGTCCTGCAGGTGGGCATAAAGACTATAATAACCCTTACCATGTTCGAGCAAAATGACATTTCCATACCCAAGAAACCTGTCATTATAAACCACATTTCCCTTTGCCACAGCATGGACAGGAGTTCCCATAGGGGCTTTAATGTCAATGCCATTATTTTTTACAGAAGTCCCATATTTCGGATTGACCTGTTTACCAAAGGTTGAGATAATAGTTCCTTTCGCTGGCCATTTAACCTTTCCAACAACCTTCTCGAAATAGTTTTTTTCACCTTCCCTTTCCTCCCTTTCTTTCCTCTCTTTCTCAAGTCTTCCTATCAATGATTGTATTTTTCTTGCAGATTCTCTTAGTTCTTTTGTAAGCTGCTCCTGCTTTGCTCTTTGTTTCTTGACAGATTCAAGCATTCCCTGTTTTTCCTTCCTCTTTCCTATAAGAAATTCTGTCTCTTTCTCTGCCTCGACATTTATCTTTTTTATCTCATCAAGGTTTGTTTTTAGAAACTGCTTTTCCTCCTCAAGTTCCTTTTTCAAAGCAACGAGTTCATTAAATACTTTCTTATCCTGTTTCGCAATTATTGTCAGGTATTCGAACCTTTTAATTGCATCGGTGAAGGTCTTTGATGTCAGGAGAATTTCCATAGTGTGCATTTTACCCTTCTTATAAATTGCTCTTATTCTCCGATTCAATATCTGACTTCTTATTTTTTTTCTCTCTTCAAGTATACCAATTACTTTTTCTGTTTTGTCTATCTCATCTGAAATAATTTTTTCTTTCTTTTTGAGTATCTTAAGGAGTCTTTTTGTCAACAAGAGTTCTTCATCCATCTTTGATACCGTCTCAAGGATATTTTTTTCAGATTTCCTTAATAGTTCGGTCTTCTTTGCAGCTTCTGATAATTTATCTCTTAATGCCTGTAGTCTTGCCTCTTCTGTAGCGATCTTATCAGAAAATTCATCACCCATAAGGACAGCGAGTAGAAACAAAATAAAAACAAATAGCATATATATCTTTTTCATATTTTCAATATACCATAAATCCATTGAGATTGCAAGAAAATAATTCAAGGTGAAAAAAACACAAAAGGGCTTGACTTTTTTGATGTTGTTATGTAATATATAACAACATTTGATTACACAGATTAAACAGACGATTACACCGATCCGCAAAAACAAATCCTAATCTGTGTAATCTAAAAAAAATCTGTGTAATCTCAATACAGGAGGTATGTATGAAGGTGATGATAGAAGTCCCCAGGAAGATACTTTATATCTTTTTGGTAATATTTTTAGTCCTCGTGGTGTCCATTCCTCTCATTTTCTATCTTGGTCCCAGGAATCTAAGAGCAGAATGGAACAGCGAAAATACCTCAACATCAGATAGTTATACCCTCTCACAGATAGAGAAACATCTCGGCGACCTGGTTAGACAGTTAGAAAAATTAAACAGCAATCTATCAGATATTGAAGACGAGATAGAGAAAATACGATATAAGATGGATTAAGAATTATATATCAGATAATTCTTTGATTACTCAGATTACAAAGACAGATTACACAGATTTTGGAAAGTAGGCAGTAAAGAGTGAGCAGAAGGATAAATTAACGGACTGTAAAGGTTGACAATGTCAATGAATAAGACGATTATAGAGAAGATATTTGAAAAGCATTCACGAGAGGTAGTAGAACCAGGTAAAGTGATTTGGCTCGATATAGATTACCGAGCTGCAAGGGACTTTGGTGGCCCGAATGTTGTAAAGCATCTTGAAAAACATTTCAAAGAGAATAGAATAGAGAACATCGAAAAGACATTTTTTACATTCGACACCTGTGCTCCTGCGAAGACAATTGCTTATGCTAACAGCCAGCAAAAATGCAGGCAGTTTGCAAGAGGTGAACATATTAGAGTCTTTGATGTGAATATGGGGATTGGAAGCCATGTCTCCATTGAAGAGGGGCTTATATATCCAGGGGTAACTGCAGTAAGCACTGACAGCCACATGAACATTGTGGGTGGAATAGGGGCTTTTGGACAGGGAATGGGTGATGTGGATATTGCATTCATCTTTAAGACTGGGAAAACCTGGTTTGAGGTTCCTGAAACAATGAGAATAAATCTGAAAGGTGACTTTTCCTATCCTGTAACAGCCAAAGATGTCACGCTAAAAGTGGTTGGAACTATTGGTCAGAAAGGAGCACTTGGTAAAGTTATTGAATATTATGGGGATATAGTGGGTAAGTTAAAGTTGTGTGAAAGGTTGACAATTGCAAGTATGGCGACAGAGATGGGGGCTATTATAAGTTTTATTCCTCCTTCTATCGATATACTTGAAAAAATGAGTTATAAAACTAACAAAAAGGTAACGGGTGTTTTTGCTGATAAAAAGGCAAAATATGTTGAAGATATATCAATCAACATAGATAACCTTGAACCACAGATTGCACTTCCTCCGAGCCCGGATAATGTTAAAAATGTTAAGGATGTACTTGGCTTAAAAATAGATAGCATCTTTGTCGGTTCCTGCACAAATGGTAGATATGAAGATATAAAAATTGTAGCCGATTACATTGATGGGAAAAAAGTCGCTTCTGGAGTTATGTTGAGAATTGTGCCTGCAACAAGGTTTGTATATCAAAGACTCCTTGAAAATGGAGATATAGGAAGACTTATAAAAGGAGGGGCGATAGTCAGTAATCCTGGTTGCGGTGGCTGTGCACAGGGTCAGATTGGTATGACAGGTGAAGGTGAAGTACAACTCAGTACTTCCAATAGAAACTTCCC
>SOKM01000255.1 GCA_004375785.1 Candidatus Cloacimonadota bacterium
TCCTAAAATTTTTGTATCACTATACTTCTGTATCCATCTTTTTTAATATATAATATTTTCAATCACCTGTCTACCTTATTTTGAAGTTAGACGATTGAAGGGAAAGATGAGGAAAAGAATAAGAATCAAACTAACAAAATTGAGTATACAGACTTCAAAACAGGTGTTCGGAATGCCAATTATCGGAATGAGGAAGATACTTACAAGGAGTGCACCTATGCAGGCACCAATAAGGTCGAGCCCGTATGTCATTCCAGCAGAAACACTTTTTGTTCCCCTCTGTTCTATGAAGAGTTTATTTGCGAGGGGAAACTGGAACCCGCCTATGATGCCCGGAATAACGGGAAGCAGTGGAAAAACTATATTTGACCCAATAAATGTGGAGAGGTCGCTTTTTGTTTTTGCAAAGAGGAGGAATAGGAGGGGGAGAACAAGCGGGTAAATTACAATGGTAATCTGGGTAAGGAGGAATGTCTTTTTTGTCCCTTTTCCCTTTTCTATCAGTCTTGTGCTCCACAGTCCTCCAAGGATTAACCCGAGCATATAGGAGGTAAGTATAAGCGTCAATTTGTAAAAGACATAACCATAGAGTATCTGGAACGAGAGCAGTGTGACAATCTGGAACGTTATCTCAGCAAAACCAGTTGTTGCAACAGGTATAAGAATTCCGTATGATGTTCTCCTTTTTCTAATGAAACCAATTGGGGATAGTAGGATAACAGAAATAACAAGGAGCAAAAACCAGGTTCTTCTTTCTGTAACGGATTTTAATACCTTCCGGGAAAGATACCCCGCCTTTGAGAAATATGTGCTCCAGAAAACCATGTCGTAATAGTAAGAGATTGGTCGGAAATCGCTGTTTATTCTGACAGGTTTTTTCGTTTTTAATCTCTTAAGTGTATACTCAAATCGCTCTCTGGAAAAATCTGCATAAAGATAATACTCCCTTACATATTTAGTCTCTATACCCCTTTCCCCTGCTCTTTCGAGAAGCAGCTTCCAGTCATCAGTAAGTACCCCCTTTGACCGCGATGCAAGAAAGAAGTTGGTCTCTCCGGGTGTTATAATCACATCCTCAAAAACCGCCTCAAGGGTTTCTTTAAGACTAAGAAAGAGTTCTTTTGCCTCCTCGCTCATATAGTTGGGGTTAGAATAGATAGCAAAACAAACAATACCTTTATTGGTAAGTATCCTTTCTAACTCCTGAAAGAATTCAACAGTGTAAAATCTATTTGTCTGTGCTGTATGTGGTTCTGGAAGATTGATAATAACAACATCATATAATGATTTCGTCCTTTTCACAAAGAACCGTCCATCCATATTTATGATATTTACCCTGCTGTCCACTGCTCTATCAAGATAAAGATATTTTTTTGCAAGTTTTATTATGAGGAGGTCAATCTCCACATAGTCAATCCTTTCTAACGGATGCTTCAAGAGCTCATCCATTATACCGCTCATCCCACCTTGTATAATGAGGACCGATTTAGGATGAGGATGTTCGAGCAGAGGTATGTGCGCCCTCATCTCACTCGAAGGCGTATCTGGAACGGTAAATGCAATAAGCCCGTTTGTGAAAAAACTGACACCACTCTCCCTCGAAACAACGGTTATATTTTGATAGATTGAATTCTCTGATGTGATAAACTCATAGTTTTTCCATTGTTTTTGCAATGTGAAAAGCCTCAGCTTTTGAAGATTTAATGAAGAAACGAAAAAAATCAGAAAAAGGAAAGATGATATATAGAGAACAGGTTTTGCCCTTTTCCACTGAAGCAGAAATGCAAAAAGAAGGTTAAGCAGAGAAAGCAAAAACATAATCAGAAGCCCTGGAAGGAATCTAATAAAGAAGAAACTCGCAACAATGCCTCCTGTGGTTGCTCCTAATGCTTCAAGCACATAAACATATCCTATAGAGACAGCCTTTTCTTTTTCTTCTTTCCTGTAAATTTCGCAGCCTAATACAAACAGGGTTCCAGCAAGAAATGTTACAGGACAAACTATGAGAAAACTTGACAGAATCATTGGGAGCGTGCCAATAATTTCTCCTGAAGTCACATTTAATATCTCAGGAATAAAACGAACAAGGATAAGAGTAAACGGGATGAAAATGGAAAGAAGAATCTCTCCCGATGTGAAAAAAAGTAGTTTCCTTCTTATTCTCTTTCCAAGAAATGGTCCCATAATAAGACTTCCTGCACCGCCCCAGAAAAGCCAACCAGCAAGCGTAACTCCGAGCGAAAGCTCGTTACCGTAAAAAACAATCAGGAGTTCTCTCATCAGAACAACCTGTGCAACCATTGAGGAGAATCCCACAAGGATGAGGGCAGATATGACTGTTATATGGTGACTTCTTTCATTCATACCGTCATTTTACACAAATATATCAGAAATGTCAAAGAAAAAAGTAGGCTAACATACAATGAGATAAATTTCAAACTTGACTTTCAAGGATTTTTTTGTTATAAGTGAGTTTATGATGAATAGAACTATATTATCGTATCTGTTTTTGTTATCATTCCTTATATTCTTCATCTCTGCAACATGCATCAGGAAAACTCAAGAGTCAAAGTTCCAAAATTTTCCAGAACCATTCATCCCTGATGGGATTGGAGTAAATACTCACTTTCCCGGCGCTCCTGAAAAGGATATGAAACTTATCAAAGAAGCTCATTTAAAACTTATCAGGGCAGACCTCACTTGGGCGCAAGTAGAAAGAGAAAAGGGTATATACAATTTTAAAAGATACGACCAGTTAATAGATGCGTTTGAGAAACAGGGAGGACGGATACTTTTCATCCTTGATTACAAGAACAGACTGTACGGTAAGGAAAAATCAATAAAGACAGATGAGCAGAGAGACGGATTCGCAAGGTTTGCACGGGAAGCGGCAGAAAGATATAAAGGCAGAGGCGTTATCTGGGAGATCTGGAACGAACCGAATATAAAACAGTTCTGGGGAGATGAGCCAAATGTTGATGACTATATGGCATTAGTAAGGGTCACCTGTTGTGCTATCAGGAAAGTAGACCCCACATCCACAATAATTGCTCCAGCTACAATAGGTATAGATACCAAATTCATAAGGGGATGTGCGGAACTGGGATTAATTGAACTTGTTGATGGTATTTCTGTTCATCTATACCGAGAGGGTGGACCTGAATCAGTACTTAAGAGTCATAAAATTCTTCGCAATCTAATAAAAAATTATACTCCAGAAGATAAACCAAAACCAAGAATTATATCGGGTGAGTGGGGATGGGGTTTGACATATTTAGATTCCGAAATTATTGGAAAAAAGGGGGCAGAAATAAAGCAGGCTTCTTACCTAACCAGGCGGTTCCTGATAGAAGCATACGCTGGTATTGCCTGCGGCATCTATTACAAATGGCGTGAGGATAATCATGGAATGATTCGGCCCAATTATTCCTTGAAACCTTCTTATACTGCTTTCAAAGTTCTTAACGAACAACTTACTGGATATTGTAATGAGATTTCGCGACTGGAGATTGGAGATGAAGAGAAGGATTTTATTCTCGTTTTCGAAGGTAAATCGGGTAAGAAATTGGTTGCATGGAGAACAGAAGAGATAAAAACTATAACTATTCCATTCAAAGGCAAAAGAGCAAGAGGTGTTGATTTTCTCGGAAAACCTGTTGAGTTTAAAGTGAAGAACAACATCCTCAATCTCGAACTCTCCGGTGAGCCCATTTTTATTGAAATGTGAGTTTTGACACAACGGTTCAATTGTGCAAATATTGGGGGAGAAAATTATGGATGTTTTTGAAGCAATAAGACAAAGAAGAAGTGTCCGAGTTTATGCAGATAAACCTGTAGAAGAAGAAAAACTGATTATGATTTTTGAGGCAGCAAGACTCGCACCATCCGCCTGTAATTTTCAAGAGTGGAGATTTGTCGTGGTGACAGATAAGACAAAAAGGGAAGCATTAATGAGGGCGGCAAACAACCAGAAATTTGTTGCTGAGGCACCGGTTGTTATTGCCTGCTGTGCAGAGACAGATGAACACAGAATGCGATGCGGAGAACTTTGCTATCCAATAGATGTTTCGATTGCAATAGACCATATTACGCTTGTTGCCGTGGCACTTGGCCTTGGAACCTGCTGGATAGGCTCATTCTATCCCGATAAGGTGAGGAAGATTCTCAATATTCCCGAAACAGTAAAGGTGGTTGAATTGCTCACACTTGGTTACCCAGCAGATTCCCCATGTCCAAAGAGCAGAAAATCCATAGAAGAGATCGTTCACTATGAGGAATGGCTGTAGGAGCAGGTTTCACCTGCGATTATATATATATCGCAACCAGGAGATTGCTCCTACCAAAAGTGTTGAAGGAGAAAAACATTGAAGATTACCCTGGCGGGTTTTAATGTGGACTATGATATACTAAAGAAATTTAAAAAAAGCAAAGGAGGTAAAGCCCCTCTTACACCTGAAGTTTTCTCCGCTGCATATGCAAGGATAAGCAGGAGTCCTAAAACAATAGCAGAGCTGCGAAGAAACGCAAAGCAGGAGATAGAGAAGGCAAGGAAGGCAAATAGAAAAATCATCTTTGCGATGGGGCATCATTCCGTTGCAGAACATGCTGTTTTCAATTTTGATATAATAGGTATATCGAGGTTACTCACTGAAGAGATTGAAAAATTCCGACTGTGCTCATATACAGAAAAATCGCAGAGATACATAAAATTAAAAGGTGATTTTGTTGTCCCCCGTGAGATCGCAAAGAGCCGGTATCTTGAGAAATTTGAAAAGGTAATAAATATGGGCATTAAATTTTATCATAAACTCTATAAGAGAATTGTTAAGAGTGAAGAGGGAAAACTGAGAAAGTCACCAAAGAAGGAAGAGAAAAAATGCCTCAAATTAAAAGCAAATGAAGATGCAAGATACATTCTAAGTTTATCACAGAAAACACAACTTGGAGAAACCATTAACGCGAGAAATCTTGAATTGCTTTTAAGAAGATTCGCTTCCCATGAATTAGAAGAAGCAAAAGAACTCGGGGGAAAAATGTTTAGGTTGGTAAAGAAAATAGCTCCTTCAATCATTCTTTTCTATAGAGAGAACGCATTTGATAAAAGGACCTACCCTGAATTACGGAAATCAATAGAAGGTTTAGAGGGGAAGAAAAAAAGGGTAGTAAAAGAAGATGTCCATCTTGTTGACTGGACAAGGGATGCGGATATCTTAGTTCTTGCCACAATCCTTCATTCCTCTTCAAAACTTTCTTTTAATAACTCTTTTGAGATTGCAAAATCAATGAATCACAATAAAATGAGAGACTTTATTATAAAAACATTTGAGCATATGGAACTTTATGATGCTGTGTTAAGAGAATTTGAATATGCACATCTCACATTTGCTCTCGTGGTCTCTGCATCCTGTTTCGCCCAATTAAAAAGGCATAGACAGGCAACTATTACTTCTCAAAGATACAATCCCGAACTCGGAGTAACAATTCCACAGTCTGTATATGAGACAGGAATGGATAAAGAATTCAGGGAAATCATAGAAATAACCGATGACCTATTCTATCAAATGCGAAAAAAACTTTCTGTCGCCTCCCAGTATGTTCTCACAAACGCACATAGAAAAAGCGTACTGTTCTCAGTTAATACAAGGGAACTTTACCACATATCAAGATTAAGAGAAGACGAACATGCTCAGTGGGAAATAAGGGATAAAACAAGAAAAATGGTTAATCTCGCAAAAGGTGTGATGCCACTCACACTTCTACTTACAGGTGGAAAAGATAGATACCCGGAGATATATAAAGAGATATTCGGGAAATACCCAAAAGTTATAAAATCCGTTCTTCCAACTTAGGCGGAACTTTTTCGGTTATTTTTCCGTCTATACTAATGAGGTCTTTGAAAAGCTGGAAGTTGAAAAGGAGGGTAAATGGAAACATTATGGGAGAAGGTAAAGAAAGGATTCATCCTTGTAGTAGAGAAAACTGATGAGCTTACCAAAATAGGAAAACTGAAACTTAACATTGTGGGTATCCACAGAAAAATCAACCAGAACTTTGAGGAACTGGGCGGAAAGATTTATGCACTGACCAAGACAGGAAAAAGAAAAAAACCTGTCACGGACGACGCGAACGTTCAAAAACTGATTAAAAGGATAAAACAACTTGAAAAAGATTTAGCCATGGAAGAGAAACAACTTAATAATTTAATTAAAAAATCATAAAAAGTTTTTTCCGGGAATAAAGGTCATTCTGGAGATAAAAGAGAGTAGAAATAAAAAAGGAGAAAAAGGTGAGAAACAGTAGGGGATATATTGCAGGTGCGGCTTTTACAGCACTCGTTGCGGTAATGGCATTTATTATAGGTCTCGTAATTGCCTCAAACATCAATTTCTTCCAGGGCAAAAATGTACAGGAAAGTTTTGCTCAAGAGAATATCCTACATTCAGTCTCCGGCATTACTGAACCCAGAAAAAACCCATTTACCCCGATTGCAAAAGAGATATTACCGACAGTTGTAAATATCAGTGCAGAGAGGGTTGTAAAGGTGAGGTCGCCTTTCTTTGATTTTCCTTTTGAGGAATTTTTTGGAGGCATACCCAGAGAGTTCGAGAGAAAGTCACAGAGTCTTGGTTCAGGCATTGTATTTTCAAAAGACGGTTACATCCTTACAAACAACCATGTAATTGAGGGAGCGGATAAGATAATTATTACGTTCTCAGACAACACCACATTTACGGATGAAGAGGTTGAGGTTGTTGGAACCGACCCGAGAACCGATGTGGCTGTTCTAAAAATAAAAGCAAAAAAAAATCTTCGGTTTGCAAGACTTGGCGATTCAGATAAAATCGAGATAGGTGATTGGGCTATTGCATTTGGAAATCCGTTTGGATTCAATCAAACGATGACGGTGGGCGTTATCAGCGCAAAAGGTAGAACACAGGTTCCCTTAATCCATGGACCAACATATCAAGATTTTATACAGACAGACGCAGCAATAAACTCTGGAAACAGTGGTGGACCGCTTGTAAATATCGATGGCGAAATCATTGGAATAAATTCTGCAATAGCCAGTCCCAGTGGCGGTAATGTAGGTATTGGTTTTGCAATTCCAATAAATTTAGCAAAATCTATTGCTAATCAGTTAATCAAAAAAGGAAAGATTACAAGGGGGTGGCTTGGTGTTGCGCCTCAAGAATTAACTCCGGAGATTGCAAAAGGTTTTGGGCTCAAAGACACAAGAGGTGTGTTAATAGCAAAGGTAATAAGTGATTCCCCTGCAGACAAAGGAGGGCTCGAGGATGGTGACATCATTATCAAGTTTGATGCCAAACAGGTTGAGGACTTATCAAAATTCAGATTTATGGTTGCAGAAGCTGAACCCGGGAAAAGGGTTAAGATTGCCATAATCAGAAATGGAAAAGAACGGAAAATTACTGTAAAAATAGGTAAAATGTCCGGAGATGAGGAAATTGCAAAAAAAGGTAATAACGAAAAGGGTTGGCTTGGATTGACAGTAGCGGATATGGACCCTGGCTCGAAAGAAACGGGAGTTACTGTGAAAAAAGCGGAATCTAAGAGTTCAGCAGATAATGCAGGTATTGAAGCCGAAGATATAATAAAAAGAATTGGAAACATCTTTATTCGTGACAGCAGGGATTACGAAAAAGCAAAAAAAGTGTACGAGGAATCCTCGCATATTACTTTTCAGATTAAGAAACCAGATGGCTACATTATTTTTTTAGCAGTTGAGCAATAATTTAAACTTTTGAGGTGATTATTTGGATATAAAAAAACAAGGAAAAGTTGCAGATGAACCTCTTTCAATTTACCTGAAAGAGATTCAAAAATATCCTCTTCTTACAAAAGAGCAGGAAATTGAAATTGCAAAAAAAATAGAAAAGGGTAGCAAGAAATCCATTGAAAAACTTGTTGCATCAAATCTAAGATTTGTTGTCAGTATTGCAAAGATGTACAGGGATTACAACGTCCCACTGATGGATTTAATCAATGAAGGTAATATTGGCCTCTTCACTGCAGCAAAGAAGTTCGACGTAAAAAGGGGGGTTCGCTTCATATCATATGCAGTCTGGTGGATAAAACAGGCAATATTAAAGACTATTGCCGAGCAAACAAGAATTGTGAGGCTCCCTTTGAACCAGAAACAGAAGATAAGAAATATAGCAAATATGAGAGAAAAACTTAAGCAAAAAAGTGGTGGTAGGGACCCTACTGAAGAAGAAATAGCAAAGGCGCTCTCTCTCAGAACAGAAGAGGTTAGGAGGGCAATTCTAATGGCAAAACAGGATATTTCATTAGATGCTCCAATAAAATCAACTGAAAACCTCTATTTTTTTGATGTAATCTCATCAAAAAGTTATCCATCCCCGGAGGAGATATTTTTTAGAAAAAATTTTAAGGATGAGATTATGAGACAGTTGAAAAGATTACCACCAAGGGAATTCAAGATTCTAATTCTCTACTTTGGCATTGATAAAGAGAGACCGCACACACTTGAAGAGATAGGAAAGATACTAAACCTATCGAGGGAAAGGGTGAGACAGCTGAAAGAAAAAGCACTTAAAAAAATCAGGAGTTCTCCAGACCTTGCTCTACTCCAATCCTATAAATAAACCAAAAAAGTTCATGAAGCCACAGAAAGACACAGAAGTTTACAATTTCTCAATTCCCAAAACATTTCTGAGTTTTTCTGTTCACCCCGTTATTGCTCAACTACTAATCATGTTGAATCCCACAAACCGTCACCCTGAATTTATTTCAGGGTCTCTCAAGGACTATTGAGATGCTGAAACGAGTTCAGCATGACAACTTTTTCGGTTCGGAATGACAAAATAAAGGTGTTTACTGATTATTTACTATTGCAACCAGGAGGCTGCTCCTTCAAATACATAATCTTGGAGAAATGCAAATGAGTA
>SOKM01000247.1 GCA_004375785.1 Candidatus Cloacimonadota bacterium
ATGTCCTTGTCCATGTTGTATCTCCTGCTCCATCTGTCTTTATGAGATAGACATCCAACTCACCTGTACCATAAGAGTGTGTCCCTCCTGCTATGATATAACCACCATCTTGAGTCTGGGCAACTGAATAACACCCATCGGTGCCAGTGCCGCCGTATGTCTTTGTCCAGATTGTATCACCTACAGAATCGGTCTTGATGAGATAGACATCAGACGAGCCTGCACCATAAGAGTGTGTCCCTCCTGCTATGATATAACCACCATCTGAGGTTTGGATGACGGATCTCCCGTGATCTTGTGAAATTCAACCGTACCATCTCTCAAAGGTTATGACAGCATGGGTTGGTGATGCAAGAGCAAATACTATCATTCCTATAAGAAATAGTTTATTATAATATTTCATTTTATACCTTGCATCTCATCCTATCACTTTCTGATTAGATTGTCAATAGTTATTATAGATATCCGTGTGAATCCGTGGCAAAAAAAGGTAGGAGCGGGCCTGTCCGCCGAAGCCTTGGCGTAGGAGGGGGTCAACGAGACTCGAACTTTGGAATTTGATGTTCAGGATTTCTTTGACTCCGCCATTTTCTCACTTTATCCTTTTTCCTTTAACCTTTATCCTTGAATGTTACTGACTTACGGAGTGAAAGAACACCCAGAGTCATAAGTGCAATTCCTGCTATTATTGCGCCCCAGATACCAAGCAGGGAGAGGGTGGTAACGATAACTGCGGCAATGAATACACCAAAGAGAATTGATATAATGGCATTATGGAATTTGATATTGAAGAGAAATGCAGCAACGGAACCTGTCCAGGCACCGGTAATGGGTAAGGGAATGGCAACGAAGAGCATGAGACCGATAGACTTATACCTTTCCACAACTGCACTTTTGCTTCTTGTGCGTTTAAATAGCCAATCGAAAAAAATTCTGAAAAATTTTATCTTACTTAGTAGCCTTGAGATGGGACCAAGTAATAGCAGTATAGGAAAAACAGGAATCATATTTCCCACGATTGCTATGGGAACGACAATAAACCACGGTATATTAAAGAAATTTATGCCTGCCGGAATTCCACCTCGCAGTTCAAAGATGGGAAGCATCGAGATTATAAGCACAGCAAGAAAAGGATGAATTCCCTTTCTTGAGAGTGAGTGGATAATTCTCTCTTTTAACCCACTCTCTTTACATTGGAGAGTTGTGAGGAGAGAAAGCAAAAAAAGGATGGTTAGTAATATTAATAGGAGTTTCTTGTATTTATTTTTACAGTTCAATTTTTAAAAAATATTAGTTGGGGACGAGCCCCAACGCTACTTGTTATTTTGTCTTGCGCAAAGAAACGCAGAGCAAGCTCTGCTACTCCACAAGAGAAGTTGGAGTAGCGAAACTTGTTTCGCACCCAGAAGATTTCTTTGTGCCTTTGTGTCTTCGTGGCAAAAATTTTTAACAACTTAACACACCAAGGGCAATGGAGTTTAACTTTATCTCTAGAGTGTCTGCCCTTGACAGCATAACAACGGGAGCTTTCGCACCAAGGATTATTCCCGCTGCTTTAGCACCAGCGAGATATATTAAGCTCTTTGCAGATATGTTTCCTGCTGCAATATCAGGAACAATGAGAATATCCGCATCACCCGCGACATCACTTTTTATGCCTTTCTTCTTACAGGCTTCTTTCGATACAGCAAGGTCTAATGCGAGCGGTCCATCTAAAAGAATTTCTCCCAACTGTCTCCTTTTAGCCATCTGTTTGATTATTGCTGCGTCCACGGTCTCCTGCATATCGGGGTTGACAACCTCGACTGCAGCAAGTATTGCAACCTTTGGTTTTTTGATACCAAACGAATGTGCAAAATCGCAGGCATTCTTGATAATGTCAATCTTTGTTTCTATATCAGGTTTTATATTCATACCGCCATCCGTAAACTGAATTAGTTTATGGTATTCAGAAACTTCGAGGATTGCGGAATGGCTGAGTCTTCTTGAAGTTTTCAATCCTCGAGCCTCGTCAAGTAACTCTTTCAGGAAAGTGGATGTTTTAACCATCCCCTTTAATAAAAAATCTCCACCACCGGAACGAACGATTTCAATAGATTTTTTAACTGCGTTTTTTACATCGTGAGTATCTTCTATATTTTTTCCATCTATGTCAATACCACTTTTTTGTGCAATTTCGAGTATTTTCCTCTTATCTCCAACAAATATGGGAGAGATTAACCCATCTTGCATAGCTGCAATAGAAGCCTCTAACACAGTTGCATCTTCAGCGCAGGAAACGACAAGCCTCTTTTCCCCTTTTTCTTTCGCCTTCTTCTTTAATTCCTTAAAAGATTTTATCATCGTTTATGCTCAGGAAGCGCAGAGCAAGCTCTGCTACTCCAACTTTATCCTTTAACCTTTATCCTTTACCCTTGCATATAGTCATCCTGGATTTGCGAGGACTTCCTTAAATGCTTTAAGGAAGCGCTGGTTCTGCTCCATTGTTC